>NZ_JBSVWS010000014.1:0-63905 GCF_054071155.1 Pseudomonas sp. SDO5532_S415
GGGCCATGACATTCAGCATTCATGTTGAATGTCAGTCCGCCTTCGCGAGCAGGCTCGCTCCCACACTGGCCTGCGCAGTTTCCTGACTCTTGATGTCCCCTGCCGCCCGGTAAAACTGACGCTTAGTATATCGATCAGGCCCGGCAGCCGCTGGGCCTTGCTCGCAATTATTGTTTATTGAAAGTCAGCCCAACGCCTTCCAGATATCCGTGGCGTACTCGCGAATCGTCCGGTCTGACGAGAACCAGCCCATCCGCGCCGTGCTCAGCACCGCTGAACGCCACCACTCTTTCGAATCGTGCCAATGGGCCTCGACCCGCATCTGCGCGTTCCAGTAGGAATCGAAATCGGCGCAGACCAGGAAGCGGTCGTAATCCACCAATGAATCGATCAACCCTGTGTAACGCGACGGGTCATCCGGCGAGAACACCCCACCGCGAATCGCCTGCAACACGTCGTTGAGCCGGTGGGAGGCGGCGATGTCCGGCACCGCACTGAACTCGTGGTTCTGCTTGCGTGCTTCAACCTGTTGGGCACTGAGACCGAAGATGAACATGTGCTCGGCACCGATGCGCTCGCACATTTCCACGTTGGCGCCATCCAGCGTACCGATGGTCAACGCACCGTTGAGGCCGAATTTCATGTTGCTGGTGCCGGACGCTTCGAAACCGGCCGTGGAAATCTGCTCGGACAAATCCGCCGCCGGAATGATGCTCTCCGCCAGGCTGACGTTGTAGTTGGGCAGGAACACTACCTTGAGCAAACCACGCACCGTCGGGTCATTGTTCACCACCCGGGCGATGTCGTTGGTCAGCTTGATGATCAGCTTGGCCTGGTGATAACTGGCCGCCGCTTTACCGGCGAAGATTTTCACTCGCGGCACCCAGTCGATTTCCGGCTCGGCGCGGATCGCCTGGTACAACGCCACGGTGTGCATCAGATTGAGCAACTGGCGTTTGTACTCGTGGATCCGCTTGACCTGAACGTCGAACATCGCCGCCGGGTTGACCGCCACCCCCAGCCGTTCGTGAATGATGTACGCCAGGGCTTTTTTGCTGTGCAGGCGCTGTTCGGCGAAGGCCTTGTGGAACGCTGTCTTCTCGGCGAATGGCTCCAGGCCGAGCAAGCGCTCCTCGGGATTGTCCAGCACATCCGGCCCCAGAGCATCGACCAGCATTGAGGTCAACTCCGGGTTGGACTGATACAGCCAGCGGCGGAAGGTAATGCCGTTGGTCTTGTTGTTGATCCGCTGCGGGTAGAGCTTGTGCAGTTCGGAGAACACCGTTTTGCGCATCAGTTGCGTATGCAGCCCGGACACGCCGTTGACACTGTGGGAGCCGAGGAACGCCAGGTTGCCCATGCGTACGCGACGGCCATTGTCTTCTTCGATCAGCGACACCGCACGCAGCACGTCGAAATCGTGGATGCCCTTGGCGCGCAACGAGTCGATGTGCTGGGCGTTGATCAGGTAAATGATCTGCATGTGCCGCGGCAACATGCGCTCCATCAAACCGACCGGCCAGGTTTCCAGCGCTTCGGGCAGCAGCGTGTGGTTGGTGTAGGACAGCGTATCGACCGTGATCTGCCACGCCGCGTCCCAGGCCACGTCATAGACGTCGACCAATTGACGCATCAACTCGGCCACGGCAATCGAGGGGTGGGTGTCGTTGAGCTGGATCGCCGCGTGGTCGCCCAGGGTCAGCACCGAGGTGTGCATGTTGCGATGGCGGCGCAGCAAGTCCTGCAGGGACGCGGCAACGAAGAAGTATTCCTGGCGCAGCCGCAGTTCCTGGCCGGCTTCGGTGCTGTCCGCCGGATAGAGCACGCGGGAGATACTTTCGGCCCGGGCCACTTCGGCGACCGCACCCAAGTGGTCACCGGCGTTGAAACGCTCCAGGTGCAAATCTTCCATGGCCCGGGCGCGCCACAGACGCAAGGTGTTCACGCTCGCCCCGCGCCAGCCGACCACCGGTGTGTCGTAGGCAATGGCCCGAACGGTTTCTGCCGGGTGCCAGACTTGCTTTGACTTGCCGGCGTCATCGGTCACGGTCTCGACACCGCCGCCGAAGGCGATCGTGTAAACCACCTCTGGCCGCTCGAACTCCCAAGGGTTGCCGAAATCCAGCCAGTGTTCGGTCTGCTCCTGCTGCCAACCGTCGACGATGGCCTGGCGAAACAAGCCATGCTCATAGCGAATACCGTAGCCGTGGCCGGCGATACCCAGGGTCGACATGCTTTCCATGAAGCACGCAGCCAGGCGACCGAGGCCACCGTTACCCAGTGCCGCGTCGGGCTCCAGCAGGCGAATGCGTTCGATGTCGACACCGAGCTCCGTCATCGCCTCGCGGGCCACGTCGAGCAGGCCGAGGTTGCTCAGACTGTCATAGAGCAGCCGGCCGATGAGAAACTCCAGGGAGAGGTAATAAACGCGTTTCTGACCCTTGCGGTAGATCTGTCGCGTGTGGTCCATCCAGTGCTCGACCATGTGATCACGCGCCGCCAGCGCGATGGCCTCGAACCAGTCATGGTCGAAGGCGTGATCCGGGTCTTTGCCCACCGCATAGGTGAGCTTGGTCAAGACGGCGTCGCGGAATGCGGCCACCTCTGCTTCGCGAACAAGTGGTTCTTGAGTCATCGATAGGACCTCGAGCGAGCTTGGAGTTGTCTGAGCCTAGACGGTCTGACAGGCGGTAGAGGCTCTGGTTCGGCAGTTTTTCCTGTTATGCGAATCGATCGGCAATACATTTTCGGTTACATCAAACAATGCAGGGGCCGTGCCGGATTAGTGGTTTGCTGGCCGACGCAGAAAAAATCTGGCGAAAGGTTGTTCAAAAATCCACCAGTCCCGGTATGATCGCGCGCCCTGATGCATACGCCTGGTAAAACCCTCGATGATGAAGCCCAACCTGATTGCCGCCGCCGAGATCGACCGTCTCGATACCTGGGCCAAGTATTCGGCCCCGATGTGCGGCTCGTGTGTCTCCAGCTGCTGCACGCTGCCGGTGGAGGTCAAAATCAAGGACCTGGTCCGTATCGGCGTGGTCGACGAATTCGAGCTGGGCGATCCACCGAAGAACATCGCCAAGCGTCTGCAGAAGGAAGGGTTGGTCGAACGCTTCAACCAGAAATCAGGCATCTTCACCCTCCAGCGCATGAGTAACAACGATTGCTACTATCTGGATCGTAAGAGCCGTCTGTGCACTATTTATGAAAAGCGCCCCGACACTTGCCGCAATCACCCGAAAATCGGCCCACGGCCGGGGTATTGCGCGTACAAGCCCAAGGAAGTGGAGCGCGAGCGTAATTCGCGGACCATCGAGCGGTTCTGATCTGTCCTGAAACTCTGGCGGCTGATCGGCCGCCATCGCTGGCAAGCCAGCTCCCACAGCGATTGTTGTCGTACACGAATTTCATGTACCCACTCAAAACCCTGTGGGAGCTGGCTTGCCAGCGATGAGGCCAGTAAACCGCCGCACAAATCCCGGACAAACAAAAACGCCCCCGGCCTTTCGACCGGGGGCGTTTTCGTTCAGCCGGGGCTAGTTACGCCTTGGCTTTCTTGGCAGCGCGGGTACGCTCGCTTTCGTCCAGGATCTTCTTGCGAAGACGGATGGACTTAGGCGTCACTTCACACAGTTCGTCGTCCTGGATGAATTCCAGAGCCTGTTCCAGGGTGAAGCGAACAGGTGGAACCAGGGCGATGGTTTCGTCTTTACCCGAAGCACGCATGTTGTCGAGCTTCTTGCCCTTGGTAGGGTTAACGCCCAGGTCGTTGTCACGGCTGTTCAGACCAACGATCTGACCGTTGTAGATTTCCTGACCGTGTTCAACAAACAGCTTGCCACGTGCCTGCAGGGTTTCCAGGGAGTAGGTCAGCGCCTTGCCGGTTTCAACCGAAACCAGAACGCCGTTCTGACGGCCGGACATGTCGCCGGACTTCATCACGTCGTAACGGTCGAAGATCGAGGTCAGGATGCCAGCACCGTTGGTCAGGGTCAGGAACTGGTTACGGAAACCGATCAGACCACGAGCAGGGATGTTGTATTCCAGACGTACACGGCCTTTGCCATCCGGCACCATGTTGGTCAGGTCGCCCTTACGCAGGCCCATCTCTTCCATCACCTTGCCCTGGGATTCTTCCGGCAGGTCGATGGTGACGTTTTCGTACGGTTCGTGCTTCACGCCGTCAACCAGACGGATGATCACTTCCGGACGGCCTACAGCCATTTCGAAGCCTTCGCGACGCATGGTTTCGATCAGTACCGAGAGGTGCAGCTCACCACGGCCGGAAACCTTGAACTTGTCAGCCGAGTCGCCTTCTTCAACACGCAGTGCAACGTTGTACAGCAGCTCTTTGTCCAGACGTTCCTTGATGTTACGGGAAGTCACGAACTTGCCTTCTTTACCGCAGAATGGCGAGTCGTTGACCTGGAAGGTCATGGAAACGGTTGGCTCGTCAACGGTCAGAGGCTTCATCGCCTCTGGAGTGTCCAGCTGGCACAGGGTGTCGGAGATGAACAACTCGTCCATACCGCTGATGCACACGATGTCGCCGGCAGCTGCTTCTTCAACGTCGACACGGTGCAGACCGTGGTGACCCATCAGCTTCAGGATACGACCGTTACGCTTCTTGCCGTCAGCACTGATCGCCACAACCGGAGTGTTCGGCTTGACGCGACCACGAGCGATACGGCCAACGCCGATAACACCCAGGAAGCTGTTGTAGTCCAGTGCGGAGATTTGCATCTGGAACGGACCGTCACGGTCAACAGCCGGCGCCGGTACGTTGTCGACGATCGACTGGTACAGCGGGGTCATGTCATCAGCCATTTCGTTGTGGTCCAGACCGGCAATACCGTTCAGGGCCGAGGCGTAGACGACTTTGAAGTCCAGCTGTTCTTCGGTGGCACCCAGGTTGTCGAACAGGTCGAAGATCTGGTCCAGAACCCAGTCCGGACGCGCGCCTGGACGGTCAACCTTGTTGATGCACACGATTGGACGCAGGCCGGCTTCGAACGCCTTCTTGGTCACGAAACGGGTTTGCGGCATAGGGCCGTCTTGAGCGTCAACCAGCAGCAGAACGGAGTCGACCATCGACATTACGCGTTCAACTTCGCCGCCGAAGTCGGCGTGGCCCGGGGTGTCCACGATGTTGATGTGGTAGCCGTTCCAGTTGATGGCGGTGTTTTTCGCCAGAATGGTAATACCGCGCTCTTTTTCCTGGTCGTTGGAGTCCATCACGCGCTCGTCGTTGAGCTCGTTGCGCTCCAGGGTGCCGGATTGACGCAGGAGTTTGTCTACCAGGGTGGTTTTACCATGGTCAACGTGGGCAATGATGGCGATGTTGCGTAGATTTTCGATCACTTGTGTATCTCGATCAGAGGATTCGGTGTGCTGACAAGTCTTGGCAGCGATTAACAGTAGCGTCCGTGAAAGCCGTTACAGCTTGACGGTGGCATCGGGGGGCCGGTGACGCAGGCCACAGGCAAACAGCCCCGGGCACTTAGCTCGGTCGATAAACGCGCACATTGGCATGCCCCTCACTGAGCAAATGGTGGGCATGCAGGCGACTCATCACGCCTTTGTCGCAATACAGCAGGTACTGGCGAGTAGGGTCCAGTTCCTTGAAACGAGCGTTCAGAGCATAAAACGGCATCGTTTGTACCTCGATACCAGCGAGTTCCAGCGGGTCATCCTCGGCGGCATCCGGGTGGCGGATGTCGATCACGATCTGACCGGCCAGCGCTTCGCTGACTTCTTCAATCTGCAAGTCCTGGCCCAATTCATCGATCACGCGATCGATCGGCACCAGCTTGGCGTTCTCGAGCGCACGCTCAAGGACTGCCATGTCGAATTCTTTCTCTTCGTGCTCCACGCGGTAGCGCTTGGCGGCGGTCTTCGGATTGACCGAAATGACCCCGCAATACTCCGGCATGTGCCGGGCAAAATCGGCAGTGCCGATTTCGTTGGCCGTGTCGATGATGTCCTGCTTGTGACTGGCGATCAGCGGACGCAAGACCAGCTTGTCGGTCACGCAGTCGATCACGGACAGGTTCGGCAACGTCTGGCTCGACACCTGGGAGATCGCCTCACCAGTGACCAGCGCTTCGATGTGCAGTCGATCGGCAATTTGGGAGGAAGCGCGCAACATCATACGCTTCAATACTACGCCCATATGACTGTTATCGACTTTGCCGAGAATTTCTCCCAGCACTTCCTCGAACGGCACACTGACAAATAACACGCGTTGCGAGCTGCCGTACTTCTTCCAGATGAAATGCGCGACTTCCATGACGCCCAGTTCGTGGGCACGTCCGCCCAGGTTGAAGAAGCAGAAATGCGCCATAAGCCCGCGGCGCATGATCTGGTAGGCAGCGACGGTGGAGTCGAAACCGCCGGACATCAGCACCAGCGTCTGCTCCAGCGCGCCCAGCGGATATCCGCCGATGCCATTGTGCTGGCTGTGGATCACGAACAACCGTTGGTCGCGAACTTCGATGCGGACTTCGATTTCCGGCTTTTTCAGGTCGATCCCGGCAGCACCGCACTGACGGCGCAACTGGCTGCCGACATATTTCTCGATATCGATGGAGCTGAATGGGTGCTTGCCAGCGCGCTTGCAACGTACCGAGAAGATCTTCCCGGCCAGTGCATCACCGTAGTGCTGCTTGCACTTTTCGACGATGTCGTCGAAATCGCCCAGCGGGTATTCGTCGATTTGCAGGAAGTGCGCGATGCCGGGCATGCAGCTCAGGCGCTCGCCCATCTCTTTCAGGGCCTTGGGGTCGCTGACGCGGGTTTCCAGCTCGAGGTTGTCCCATACGCCGTTCACCACCACAGCCGGGTCCAGATCGCGGAGCACGGCACGGATGTTCTTGGCCAATTGGCGGATGAAACGCATCCGTACCGGGCGGCTCTTGATGGTGATCTCGGGAAAGACTTTTACGATTAGTTTCATGAAAACAGCGCGCGCTGGGCCAGCCGAAAAAGGGGGGCGCGGATTATAGCGGAAATTGCTCAAGGTTTAACCAGTTAATGTGCAGAAGGTTTTGCACGCACCAAAACGGGTCACTTTCCGCTTTCCACGCTACATTAAGGGGCGAGGATTTCCGTTTTAAGACGCTTTGCACCTCTATAAGCGTGAAATTGGGGCAAAAAACCCATGCTGGGGCACTGGCATGCAATTTGCTCCCTTGTGAGGCAGGTTGCCTTGGCAGAGTATTCGCGCCGGCATCACAAACATTTAAGGGCATCCACTACCCGCCCTAATCCACCCGGAGGACACTATGTCGAAGTCGGTTCAACTCATCAAAGATCATGACGTCAAGTGGATTGATCTGCGCTTCACGGACACCCGCGGCACTCAGCACCACGTGACCATGCCGGCTCGCGATGCGCTGGATGAAGACTTCTTCGAAGTCGGCAAAATGTTCGACGGTTCCTCCATTGCTGGCTGGAAAGGCATCGAAGCCTCCGACATGATCCTGATGCCGGACGACAGCACTGCCGTACTGGACCCGTTCACCGAAGAGCCGACCCTGATCCTGGTCTGCGACATCATCGAACCTTCGAGCATGCAAGGCTACGACCGCGACCCACGTGCGATCGCCAAGCGCGCCGAAGAGTACCTGAAGTCCACCGCCATCGGTGACACCGTGTACGCCGGTCCAGAGCCAGAGTTCTTCATCTTCGACCAAGTGAAGTTCAAGTCCGACATTTCCGGCTCCATGTTCAAGATCTACTCCGAACAAGGTTCGTGGATGTCCGACCAGGACGTGGAAGGCGGCAACAAAGGTCACCGTCCAGGCGTCAAAGGTGGCTACTTCCCGGTTCCGCCGTTCGACCACGACCACGAAATCCGCACCTCCATGTGCAACGCACTGGAAGAAATGGGCCTGACCGTCGAAGTTCACCACCACGAAGTGGCAACTGCCGGCCAGAACGAAATCGGCGTCAAGTTCAACACCCTGGTGAAGAAAGCCGACGAAACCCAAACCCTGAAGTACGTCGTGCACAACGTTGCCGATGCCTACGGCCGCACCGCTACCTTCATGCCTAAGCCTCTGTACGGCGACAACGGCTCGGGTATGCACGTTCACATGTCGATCTGGAAAGACGGCAAGAACACCTTCGCAGGCGAAGGCTATGCCGGCCTGTCCGATACCGCTCTGTACTTCATCGGCGGCATCATCAAGCACGGTAAGGCTCTGAACGGCTTCACCAACCCGGCAACCAACTCCTACAAACGTCTGGTTCCAGGCTTCGAGGCTCCGGTAATGCTGGCCTACTCCGCCCGTAACCGTTCCGCCTCGATCCGCATTCCTTACGTGTCGAGCCCGAAAGCGCGCCGTATCGAAGCGCGCTTCCCGGATCCGGCTGCCAACCCATACCTGTGCTTCGCAGCACTGATGATGGCTGGCCTGGACGGTATCCAGAACAAGATCCACCCTGGCGATGCCGCTGACAAAAACCTGTACGACCTGCCGCCTGAAGAGGCGAAAGAGATCCCACAAGTTTGCGGCAGCCTGAAAGAAGCCCTGGAAGAGCTGGACAAAGGTCGTGCGTTCCTGACCAAAGGCGGCGTGTTCTCCGACGACTTCATCGACGCTTACATCGCTCTGAAAAGCGAAGAAGAAATCAAGGTACGTACTTTCGTACACCCACTGGAATACGACCTGTACTACAGCTGCTAATCCAGTGACGCCTGCGCAAGCGGCGTGAAAAAAGAGGCCTCCTTAGGGAGGCCTTTTTTATGCCCGCGATTCAACGACCACTGAAGACCCCCGGTGGGAGCGAGCTTGCTCGCGAAGAGGCCTGTACATTCAAAACAGTTGTCGCCTGCAAGTCCGCCTTCGCGAGCAGGCTCGCTCCCACAGGGGACAACTGGCAAATCCATATCCAATTGTTAACAAGCTAGGCCAACCACCCTTCCTGCTCTATGCTGCAATCCAACGTTTTTTTTGCTTCCGGTCGATTTTATGGGTCGCTGTTTTCTCTTCATCCTGCTACTGATCGCCCTGCCCGCCTCAGCACAGATCTACAAGTACACAGATTCCGATGGCAATACCGCCTACAGCAATCAACCGCCGGATGGCGTGAGGGCTCAGCCGGTCGAGTTGCCACCGCTCAACAGTGTTGGAACCCAGCCAACCGGCAACCCCTCACCCGCCGCCGAAGCCCGCAAACAACCTCAGAGCGCCTACGAGTTACTCGAACTCACGGGCCTGCCCACCACCGAAGCCCTGCGCGCGAATAACGGCACGTTTACCGTCAATGTGCTGATCAAACCACACCTGAAAGGCTCGCACCTGTTCCGGCTTCTGCTGGACGGCAACCCTTACGGCCAGCCAGGCAACGTACCGGCCCTGCAACTGGTGAACATCGACCGTGGCCTGCACAGCCTCGCGGTGCAAGTGATTGACGGCGCAACCGTGATCCAGCAAAGCCCCACCGTGACCTTTACCGTGCAACGGGTACACAAGCGCTGAAGCCCTGACTGCTGATTGCCTCCCTGCCTGCTCGCATTGCCTGCGTCAGCGATGGTCGTCACGTCCATTGAAGACGGCCAATGGCCGGAATGTCCGCTCATCGATAAACCAGCCGAAGAAAAAGCCGGTTCCTGCCGATTTTCTAACCTTGTTCAGCTTTGCGCACTATATTGGTGCGAATGGTTGCACCGCGCTCGAAATCCAACCCATTTTGGTTCGAAAGTACCCGCCAAGTCCGATCGAACGCCACGCAATCGAGCGTCAAACGCCCGTTTCAGGCGTTGAACGCTTCTTTTCGGAGCCTTGGTTTGGTTTTTGCAGTTTCCTGGTATCAGCTCTTTATCCATGCGCCAAAAGAGGTCCTGAATGACCATCAGCGACGCACTGCATCGTTTGCTACTCGACAACCTGACAACCGCCACCATCCTGCTCGACGCCGAATTGCGACTCGAGTACATGAACCCGGCGGCGGAGATGCTCCTGGCCATCAGCGGCCAGCGAAGCCATGGTCAATTCATCAGCGAGCTGTTCACCGAATCCACCGAGGCACTGAACTCGTTGCGTCAGGCCGTCCAGCAGGCGCATCCGTTCACCAAGCGTGAAGCAATGCTCACCGCGCTCACCGGCCAGACCCTGACGGTGGATTACGCGGTCACGCCGATCCTGAGCAATGGCGACACACTGCTGCTGCTTGAAGTACATCCCCGCGACCGCCTGCTGCGCATCACCAAGGAAGAAGCACAGCTGTCGAAGCAGGAAACCAGCAAGATGCTGGTGCGCGGTCTCGCCCACGAAATCAAGAATCCGCTGGGCGGTATTCGTGGCGCGGCGCAGTTACTCGCCCGTGAGCTGCCGGAAGAAAGCTTGCGCGACTACACCAACGTCATCATCGAAGAAGCCGACCGCCTGCGTAATCTGGTAGATCGCATGCTCGGCTCCAACAAGCTGCCGTCGCTGGCCATGTGCAACGTCCACGAAGTGCTGGAGCGCGTCTGTCATCTGGTCGAGGCCGAAAGCCAGGGCTGCATCACTTTGGTGCGCGATTACGACCCGAGCATTCCCGATGTATTGATCGATCGCGAACAGATGATCCAGGCCGTGCTGAACATCGTGCGCAATGCGATGCAGGCCATCAGCAGCCAGAACGAACTGCGCCTGGGCCGCATCAGCCTGCGCACCCGTGCCATGCGGCAATTCACCATCGGCCATGTGCGTCACCGCCTGGTGACCAAGATCGAAATCATCGACAACGGGCCGGGCATTCCTGCCGAACTCCAGGAAACCATCTTTTTTCCCATGGTCAGCGGTCGTCCGGACGGTACCGGGCTCGGCCTGGCCATTACCCAGAACATCATCAGCCAGCACCAGGGCCTGATCGAATGTGACAGCCACCCCGGCCACACCACTTTCTCGATCTTTCTGCCACTGGAACAAGGAGCCACATCGACATGAGCCGTAGTGAAACCGTGTGGATCGTCGATGACGACCGTTCTATCCGTTGGGTCCTGGAAAAAGCCTTGCAACAGGAAGGCATGACCACGCAGAGCTTCGACAGCGCCGATGGCGTGATGAGCCGACTGGCGCGCCAGCAGCCGGACGTGATCATTTCCGACATCCGCATGCCTGGCGCCAGCGGCCTGGATCTCCTGGCGCGGATTCGCGAACAACACCCACGACTGCCAGTGATCATCATGACGGCGCACTCCGATCTGGACAGCGCTGTCGCGTCCTACCAGGGTGGCGCGTTCGAATACCTGCCCAAGCCTTTTGATGTCGACGAAGCAGTCTCGCTGGTCAAGCGCGCCAACCAGCACGCCCAGGAACAGCAAGGCCTGGAAGTCGCTCCGACCCTGACCCGCACCCCGGAGATCATCGGTGAAGCGCCAGCGATGCAAGAAGTGTTTCGCGCCATCGGGCGCTTGAGCCACTCCAACATCACCGTGCTGATCAACGGCGAATCAGGGACCGGTAAAGAACTGGTGGCCCATGCCTTGCACCGCCACAGTCCGCGTGCGGCTTCGCCGTTTATCGCGCTGAATATGGCGGCGATCCCGAAAGACCTGATGGAGTCCGAGCTGTTCGGCCACGAAAAAGGCGCGTTCACCGGTGCCGCCAACCTGCGTCGCGGACGTTTTGAGCAGGCGGACGGCGGTACGCTATTCCTAGACGAAATCGGCGACATGCCGGCCGACACCCAGACCCGCCTGCTGCGGGTATTGGCCGACGGTGAGTTCTATCGGGTTGGCGGACACGTACCAGTGAAGGTCGATGTACGGATCATCGCCGCGACCCACCAGAATCTGGAAACCCTGGTTCATGCCGGGAAATTCCGTGAGGACTTGTTCCACCGTCTCAACGTGATCCGCATCCACATCCCGCGCCTGTCGGACCGTCGTGAAGACATCCCGACCCTGGCCAAGCACTTCCTCAGCCGCGCCGCGCAAGAACTGGCCGTCGAGCCAAAACTGCTGAAGAACGAAACCGAGGAATACTTGAAAAACCTGCCATGGCCCGGCAACGTGCGTCAGCTGGAGAACACCTGCCGCTGGATCACGGTGATGGCTTCCGGTCGCGAAGTGCACATCGGTGATCTGCCACCGGAGCTGCTGAGCCTGCCGCAGGACTCGGCACCCGTGACCAACTGGGAGCAGGCGCTGCGCCAGTGGGCCGACCAGGCGCTGGCCCGCGGTCAGTCGAGCCTGCTGGACAGCGCCGTGCCGGCCTTCGAGCGGATCATGATCGAAACGGCCCTCAAGCACACTGCAGGCCGTCGTCGCGACGCCGCGGTCTTGTTGGGCTGGGGGCGTAATACCCTGACGCGCAAGATCAAGGAATTGGGGATGAAGGTTGATGGTGGGGATGATGATGAGGGGGATGAGGGCTAATTAGCCTTGGTTCTTCACTGACCGTCACATCCCATTCGCGAGCAGGCTCGCTCCCACAGTGGATTTGCAGTGTTTTCACTATTGAGTGAACACCACCGCATCTTGTGGGAGCGAGCCTGCTCGCGAAGCTTTTAGGGCCACTGTGCACCGCACGAATGCACCGTGAACCGCAATCGCGCACGGAAACTGATCCGAAATCCCGCCTCCGTTCGCAATCGAACCCCTATCGAAAAAACACGAAAGCCCCGGATTACGGGGCTCTCAGCATTTCTATGCGCCTTTCTGTTTCAACTTGTTAAAACCTGGCACGCCCCCTGCAATAGTCTCATCAGTGATTCAGTTCACTACCCAGTTTCGGGGACCTTGGTACAGGCAGGCCGGGGATTCCCCTCTTTACACCGGGCTCACACCGCATAAGCGACGAGCCCTGCCGTTTTGGGGTCCTTGGTACAGGCAGGCCGGGGATTCCCTCTTTACACCGGGTTCACGACGCCATGCGCGAACCCTGCCGTTTTGGGAACCTTGGTACAGGCAGGCCGGGGATTCCCTCTTTTATTGCTCCCGGAGATGGATCTCCAGCCGCCAGCGGTCATCGACTTCGCTGCCGGTCCACTCCCCTTGCAGGGGCCGGGCCGCCACCGCCGTCAGCAACAATCCCCCGTCACTCGAACGCACCCGCCAGTTCACGCTTTTGTCGTTGAGCTTGAGCTGACCTTGCTGCGCCTTGCCTTGCGCTTCGAACAACAACGCGACGCTGCCGTCGACGATCTCGCCGTGGGTCTTGGGTTCGTTGTTGAACCACACCACCAACCCGTCATTCGTCACCTCGACCTGCTGCAATTCGCTGGGGTCGGGTGTGGTCAGGCGACCGATCATCAGCCCCACCATCACCCCGACAATCGCCAGCGATGCCATCACTCGCGGGAATAGTTTCGAACGAGGATCGGGTTGCGGCGTAGAATGCCGCTCATCTTTACCTTCGGAGCCGTGCATGTTTCACGTCATCCTTTTCCAACCAGAAATTCCGCCGAATACCGGCAACGTTATCAGGCTGTGCGCCAACAGTGGCTGCCACCTGCATTTGATCGAACCGCTGGGCTTCGAGATGGACGACAAGCGCCTGCGCCGGGCCGGCCTCGACTATCACGAGTATGCCACCCTGCAACGCCACGCTGACTTGGCCAGTTGCCTGGAAAGCCTGGGTAACCCACGAGTGTTCGCCTTCACCACCAAGGGCTCGCGACCGTTCCACGACGCCAGCTTCGTGGAGGGAGATGCGTTCCTGTTCGGCCCGGAAAGCCGGGGCCTGCCGGCCGAAGTGCTGGACGCCCTGCCCGGCGAACAACGCCTGCGCCTGCCGATGCGTGAAGGCTGCCGCAGCCTGAACCTGTCCAATACCGTGGCGGTGGCCGTTTACGAAGCATGGCGGCAGAACGGCTTCAAATAACACCCGAAACAAAATGTGGGAGCGAGCCTGCTCGCGAAGGCGGTGTGTCAGGTGACATGGATGTCATCTGATACTCCCCATTCGCGAGCAGGCTCGCTCCCACATTGATATCGCTTGCCTGAGACCGCTTACTGAACGGTAGGCGTCTCGCCAGCCGCCTGCATGCGTTGCAGCTCTTGTGCGTACAGTGCGTCGAAGTTCACTGGCGCCAGCATCAGGGCCGGGAACGAACCACGGGTCACCAGGCTGTCCAGTGCTTCACGAGCGTACGGGAACAGGATGTTCGGGCAGAACGCACCGAGGGTGTGGCTCATCGAAGGCGCGTCCAGGTTCTTGATCAGGAAGATCCCGGCCTGTTGCACTTCAGCGATGAACGCTACTTCTTCACCGTTCTTCACGGTAACCGACAAGGTCAGAACGACTTCGTGAAAATCGTTTTCCAACGCCTTTTGACGGGTGTTCAGATCCAGACCGACGCTCGGCTCCCACTGCTGGCGGAAGATCGCCGGGCTTTTCGGGGCTTCGAAGGACAAGTCACGTACGTAGATGCGCTGCAAGGAGAATTGCGGTGCGGTTTCTTCTTCGCTAGCTGCAGTGTTCTGTTGGTCAGTCATCTCAGATCCTTTCTGATCTTGGGTCTTTTATTGGGTACGGAATTCAGGCCTTGAGCATCGCGTCGAGCTTGCCGGCGCGCTCCAGGGCAAACAAATCATCACAGCCACCGACGTGGGTGCTGCCGATCCAGATCTGCGGCACGGACGTACGTCCGGCTTTCTGAGCCATGGCGGCGCGCACCTGCGGTTTGCCATCGACCTTGATCTCTTCGAAGGCCACGCCTTTGTTCTCGAGCAGGTATTTGGCTCGCGAGCAATAAGGGCAGTAATCGCTGGAGTAGACGACGACGTGGCTCATATCACTTCACCAGCGGCAGATTGTCGGCTTTCCAGCTGGAAACACCACCGGACAACTTGGCGGCGGTGAAGCCGGCCTTCACCAGTTCGCGAGCGTGGGTGCCGGCGGTCTGGCCCATGGCATCGACCAGGATGATGGTCTTGGCCTTGTGTTTTTCCAGTTCGCCAACGCGAGCAGCCAGCTTGTCGTGAGGAATGTTCAGCGCGCCAACAATGTGACCGGCGGCGAAGTCCTTGCTCGGACGGATGTCGATCACCACGCCTGCGTCTTTGTTGACCAGGCCCGTCAGTTCGCCAGTGCTCAGGCTGCGGCCGCCGCCTTGCAACTGATAGGCAATCAGCAGTGCCAGCAGTACGACAAAGATACCGACGAGAATGTAGTGGTTGGTGGCAAATTGAATCAGGTTAGCAACCATCGAAGGAGGTTCCAGGGCGTTAAAATGTCGGCCAGTATACACAGCCCCCATGGTGGGCCAAACCCCGTCCGGCGGTGACGTGGCCGGAACTTCGCTTTAAACTGCGACTCCCTTTTTCCATCGCCTCTTTTAACTTAAGCCAGAGTGGATTCCATGACTACCACGCCCAAACCTTTGGTCCTGATGATTCTCGACGGCTTCGGTCACAGTGAAAGCCCTGAATCCAACGCGATTTTTGCAGCGAAGAAGCCCGTGCTGGACCGTCTATGGGCCACTGTGCCCAACGGCCTGATCTCGGGCAGCGGGATGGACGTCGGCCTGCCGGATGGCCAGATGGGCAACTCCGAAGTCGGCCACATGAACCTCGGCGCCGGTCGCGTTGTGTACCAGGACTTCACTCGCGTCACCAAATCGATCCGCGACGGCGAGTTCTTCGAGAACCCGACCATATGCGCCGCGGTGGATAAAGCCGTTGCCGCCGGCAAGGCCGTGCACTTCATGGGCCTGCTGTCCGATGGCGGCGTGCACAGCCACCAGGATCACCTGGTGGCCATGGCCGAGCTGGCCGCCAAACGCGGCGCGGAAAAAATCTACCTGCACGCCTTCCTCGACGGCCGCGACACGCCACCGAAAAGCGCGCAATCGTCGATCGAACTGCTGGATGCCACCTTCCAGGCACTGGGCAAAGGCCGCATCGCCAGCCTCATCGGTCGTTACTATGCGATGGACCGTGACAACCGCTGGGATCGAGTGTCCCAGGCCTACAACCTGATCGTCGATGGCGCTGGCGAATTCAACGCCGCCACCGCACAGCAAGGCCTGCAAGCCGCCTACGAGCGGGGCGAGAGCGACGAGTTCGTCAAAGCCACTTCTATCGGCGAGCCGGTGAAAGTCGAAGACGGTGACGCCGTGGTGTTCATGAACTTCCGCGCCGACCGTGCCCGCGAGCTGACCCGCGTTTTCGTCGAAGACGATTTCAAGGAATTCGAGCGCAGCCGTCAGCCAAAACTGGCCGGCTTCGTGATGCTGACCCAATACGCCGCCAGCATCCCAGCGCCATCGGCCTTCGCTGCTGGCAGCCTGGAAAACGTGCTGGGCGACTACCTGGCGAAAAACGGCAAGACCCAGTTGCGCATCGCTGAAACCGAGAAGTACGCTCACGTAACCTTCTTCTTCTCCGGTGGTCGCGAAGAACCCTTCCCGGGCGAAGAACGCATCCTGATTCCATCGCCTAAAGTCGCCACTTACGACTTGCAACCGGAAATGAGTGCGCCGGAAGTCACCGACCGTATCGTCGATGCCATCGAAAACCAGCGTTACGACGTGATCGTGGTCAACTACGCCAATGGCGATATGGTTGGCCACAGTGGTGTATTCGAAGCCGCGGTGAAAGCCGTTGAATGCCTGGATCAGTGCGTCGGCCGCATTGTCGATGCCCTGGAAAAAGTCGGCGGCGAAGCGCTGATCACCGCCGACCACGGCAACGTCGAGCAAATGTCCGACGAAACCACCGGTCAGGCGCACACCGCGCACACCACCGAGCCAGTGCCGTTCATTTATGTCGGCAAGCGTGACCTCAAGGTTCGCGAAGGCGGCGTGCTGGCGGACGTGGCACCGACCATGCTGAAGCTGCTGGGCCTGGAAAAACCGGCGGAAATGACCGGGACATCGATCCTGGTGTAATCCGGACTTACAAACGCCGCAATACCCTGCGGGAGCGAGCCTGCTCGCGAATACGGACTGTCAGTCGACATCAACGTTGCCTGACACGCCGCTTTCGCGAGCAGGCTCGCTCCCACATTGATCTTCAGTGTTTTTCGGGCCAGTTATCACACAACCCCATTTGGGCGTTTTTTTTGCAGCGTGGGGCGGGCATACTAGGCTGTCCCTTTCCCTGGTGTCGCCCGCCTCTATGCTTCGCGTCCTGATAGCCCTTGCTCTGACTTGCCTGCTCCAACCGGCCTTCGCTGACGAGCGCGCGCAAACCCAACAACAGTTGGACGCCACGCGTCAGGACATTGCCGAGCTGAAAAAGCTGCTGGGCAAACTGCAGGAAGAAAAATCCGGCGTGCAGAAGGATCTCAAAGGCACCGAGACCGAGATGGGCAAGCTCGAGAAGCAGGTCGATGCCCTGCAAAAAGAGCTGAAGAAGAGCGAATCCGAGCTGCAGCGACTCGACGCGGAGAAAAAAAAACTCCAGAGCGCACGCACTGAACAGCAAAGACTGATCGCGATCCAGGCCCGGGCGGCCTACCAGAACGGTCGTCAGGAATACTTGAAGCTGCTGCTCAATCAGCAGAATCCTGAAAAATTCGCCCGTACCCTCACCTATTACGACTACCTGAGCCAGGCCCGCCTGGAGCAGCTGAAGAATTTCAATGAAACCCTGCGCCAACTGGCCAACGTCGAGCAGGACATCGCCAAGCAGCAGGCCCAGTTGCTGGTGCAGAAAAGCAGCCTCGACAGCCAGCGCGACGAACTCGACAAAGTCCGCCAGGAACGCCAGCAAGTCCTGGCCAGGCTCAATGACGACGTGAAAGCCCGCGACCAGAAACTGGCAGCCCGCGAGCAGGATCAGGCGGACCTGTCTAAAGTCCTTAAAACCATTGAAGAAACCCTGGCCCGCCAGGCTCGTGAGGCAGAAGAGGCGCGGCAGAAAGCGCTGATCGCCCAGCAGGAAGCCGAAAAAAAGCGTTTACGTGAGGCTCAGGCTCAAGCAGAGGCCACTGACGCCCCACGCAAACCCATCAAATCGACACCCGGCGCTTTGGTTTCAAGCTCAGGCGAAACCTTCGGCGGACCTTTTGCTTCAAGCCGCGGCAAACTTCCATGGCCTGTCGACGGTCGACTGCTTGCACGCTTCGGTGAAAGCCGTGGCGACGATGCCCGGACCAAATGGGACGGCGTGATGATCGGCGCATCGGCTGGCAGCGCAGTGCATGCGGTACACGGTGGCCGCGTGGTGTTCGCCGACTGGTTGCGTGGCGCCGGCCTGCTGGTGATTCTGGATCACGGCAACGGTTTCTTGAGTCTTTACGGTCACAACCAGACACTGCTCAAGTCTGCGGGTGACGTGGTAAAAGCCGGCGAGTCCATCTCCACTGTCGGTAACAGTGGTGGGCAGGACACGCCAGCTTTGTATTTTGCGATTCGTCAGCAGGGTCACCCGAGTGATCCGGCGCAATGGTGTCGCGCGCAAGGATAAGCGCGCTACCTACTTCAGGAGTTCGTTCGACATGCTGCATTTGTCCCGCCTTACCTCGCTGGCCCTGACGATCGCCCTGGTGATCGGCGCGCCCCTGGCGTTTGCCGCTCAACCGGCCCCGGCTGTCGCGCCTGCGGGCACTGCCGCGACCACCAAGGCGCCATTGCCGCTGGAAGAGTTGCGCACTTTCGCCGAGGTCATGGATCGGATCAAAGCCGCGTATGTCGAACCGGTGGACGACAAGACCCTGCTGGAAAACGCGATCAAGGGCATGCTCAGCAACCTTGATCCGCACTCCGCCTACCTGGGACCGGAAGACTTCGCCGAGTTGCAGGAAAGCACCAGCGGCGAATTCGGCGGCCTGGGCATCGAAGTCGGCTCCGAGGACGGGTTCATCAAGGTAGTTTCGCCGATCGATGACACCCCGGCCTCCAAGGCAGGCATCCAGGCGGGCGACTTCATCGTCAAGATCAACGGCCAGCCAACCCGCGGCCAGAGCATGACCGAAGCCGTGGACAAGATGCGCGGCAAGATCGGCCAGAAAATTACCCTGACCCTGGTACGTGACGGTGGAACGCCATTCGACGTGACCCTGGCCCGCGCGATCATTCAAGTGAAGAGCGTGAAGAGCCAGCTGCTGGAGTCCGGCTACGGCTACATCCGCATTACCCAGTTCCAGGTCAAGACCGGCGAAGAGGTCTCCAAGGCCCTGGCCAAATTGCGCAAGGACAACGGCAAGAAACTCAACGGCATCATCCTCGACCTGCGCAACAACCCGGGCGGCGTGCTGCAAGCGGCGGTGGAAGTGGTCGACCATTTCATCACCAAGGGCCTGATCGTCTACACCAAGGGCCGGATCGCCAACTCAGAACTGCGCTTCTCGGCCACCGGCAAGGATGAAAGCGAAGCCGTGCCAATGGTTGCCCTGATCAACGGCGGCAGCGCCTCGGCTTCGGAAATCGTCGCGGGCGCCCTGCAGGATCAAAAACGCGCGGTCGTCATGGGCACCACCAGTTTCGGCAAGGGTTCGGTGCAAACCGTGCTGCCGCTGAACAACGAGCGCGCGCTGAAAATTACTACAGCGCTGTACTACACACCGAACGGCCGCTCGATCCAGGCCCAGGGCATCGTCCCGGACATCGAAGTACGCAAGGCCAAGATCACCAGCGAGCAGGACAGCGACTACTTCAAGGAGGCCGATCTGCAAGGTCACTTGGGCAATGGCAACGGTGGCGCCGACAGACCGACCGGCACCGGCGGCAAGGCCAAGGCGATGCCGCAGGATGACGATTACCAACTGGCCCAGGCCCTGAGCCTGCTCAAAGGGCTGAGCATCACGTCCGGCCGCTGAGGATGTGCCTGCGCTTCATCCTCGCCCTGTTGTGCTGCCTGGCGGGCACTGCTCACGCAGATCCCGCCGGGTCGACGCCTCACAAGGCCTACCTGAGTCTGATCATTGATGACCTGGGGCAGAACCTGCCCCGGGATCGCCGCGTCCTGGCCCTGCCCGGCCCGGTGACCACGGCGATCATGCCCGATACACCCCACGCCACCGAATTTGCCGGCGAAGCCCATCGCGCCGGCAAGATCGTCATCCTGCACATGCCCATGGACCCGGCCACCGGCCCGTTCGCCTGGCATCCCGAACTGCCCATCGAAGAACTCGAAAATCGTCTTAACGCCGCCTTCAAAAGGGTGCCCTATACCGCCGGCATCAATAACCACATGGGCAGCCGCATGACCGCGCAACCCGCCGCCATGGCGTGGTTGATGGGCGAGCTTCAGCGCAGGCACAAGTTTTTCGTCGACAGCCGCACCAGCGCCCAGACCGTGGCGGCGCAACAGGCGCAGAAGATTGATCTGGCGAGCGTTTCGCGGGATGTATTTCTTGATGACGAACCCACCGAGACGGCGATCTACACCCAGCTGCAGACTGCGATCGGCCTGGCGCGCAAACAGGGATCGGCGGTGATGATCGGCCATCCTTATCCACAAACCCTGGCAGTGCTGGAGCGGGAATTGCCGAAGCTCAAGGCGCAGGGAATTGAGTGGATCGATGTCCGACAAATGATCAGCGTGCGCGGCAATCGCGCCATGAGCGCCCATGGAAAAGACGGAATATATCGGTAACAACCCGCCACACACCTATAAATAGTTACCGCCCGCCACCTCATCCAATTCCAGATATTGAGACCTGCAACAGGTCGCGACTCTGAGTCGCTTTTCAATTATCAGGAATGACTATGAATACCGAGAACAGTCTCACAACAGCCTCCAGGCCAATGGAATCGATAAAACTCGACAACCTGCTGATCAACTTCACGACGGAGTTCCAACGGATCTGGGACACCAAGGGCTCAGACTCAAAACCTGCAACCTTTTGGCGCCCCAGCCCTGCTCCTGATTTGTTGCCGGGTTTTTTCCCGCTGGGTGACGTCGCTGCTTCCGGATACGACAACATCAACGGGAACAAAGTAGTGGCGGTTGTATGCGAAGCTGAGGCGCCGAGCGCGGATAGTGCTAAAGGCAAAGCGCTCAGCCAACCCGTGGACTTTGAACAGGTCTGGAAAGATACAGGCTCAGGGGCCAGAAAGGACTGCAGCCTATGGCGTCCAATCCCTCCTGAGGGCTATGTGACACTTGGATTGGTGTGTTCCGACCACGAAAAACCTCCCTTGAACGCGGTACGCTGCGTCCGGTCGGATCTAGTGATCGCCTCAAATCTCGGTGACTTGATCTGGGATGATAAAGGCAGCGGTGCCAAACAGAACTTCAGCGGCTGGAATATCGATCCCCCGGCAGCAGCAGCGGGGGAAATCTACTTCGCACCGGGCACCTTTGTCGGCTTCAACAGCTATACCAAACCTTTAATAGAGGTCGCTGGTTATTCATTGCGCATGCAGATCCCGCTGCAGATCAACTCCGCACCTGAGCTTCCAGTACTTTCAGGATTTGAAACTCCACCTGATGAGACTTCAGAGACCACTCAAATCGCCACGATTCCCTGGTTCGCTGTCGAAGAACACGACCGGCTTCCCATCGAAAAAATGAGCAAATCACCCTACTACCGACTGGAAAGGACCGACCAATACGTGCTTGTCGGGCATGGCCATAACAATGGAGAAAAAAGCAGGCTGTTCACATGGACAGCGCCCCGAGTTCTGAGCCGCAGGAATCAGAAATTATTCACCCGAATCACATCTATCGAGGTCAGCTCAGAATGGCCGACCGGGGTTTCCAACGCGCGATCAATAAATTTCTCGGCAAAATTGAGCACTGACTTCACTCACACCGAAACATCGTCCAGCGGATGGGAGAGCTCAAATACCGTAGTCGTCGCCGCTATCGTTCCGAAAAACAAGATGTTGGCGGTTTATCAGCTGCAGAGTCACTACGCCTTGCTGCGCGAAGATGACACAGAGCTGGGCATCAACTTCAGTTACGCCGATACCGACAGCTTGCGCTGGATCGAATACCCGCCAGAAAAAGACAGCGAAGTCCTCATCCCCAAGCCGATGACATAATTATCTGTCCCTACAGATACCGCGCCATGATGTCGTCCACCACACCTTCCTTGCGCAGTTGATCCAGTGCAGCTTGCAGTTTGGCAACGGTTTCGTCCGGCACGTCCTTGTTCAGTGCCAGATAAAGCTCGGCGCTATTGAAGCGCAACACCGTCTTGAGCCCGGTCACGCCGTCCTGTCGAGCCAGGTAACGGCCGGCCGGGTCGCCTGTGGCCCACAGGTCGATCTGGCCGTTGACCAGTTTCTTCGCGTTGTCCTGATCGCGCAGCACAACGATTGGATTGAGTCCCTGCTTGGCCAGTGTCTCGGCGATCGCATCACCTTTGTAGGCGCCGATCTTGTATTTGCGTGCATCATTCAGGGTTTCGAGGGTGATCTTGCTGTCAGCCTTGGCCAGCATGATCCAGTCGTCCGGGCCGATCGGGCCGACCCATTTGAACAACTTTTCGCGATCAGGTAGCCGCGCCATGACGAACACGCCATAACCGGGCTTTTCCAGGGTGAGTTTGTAGATCCGCTCCCAAGGGAAACGCAGCGTCAGGCTGTAGGTAATGTCGGCGCGCTTGAAAATCTCACGGACGATGTCCGTGGCAATGCCACTGATGTTTTCGTCTTGCGCGAAGTTCTTGCCGTTCTTCGCCATGTTGTACGGCGGGAAGTTTTCCGTCAGCAACACCATGTCGGTGTCGGGATTGTCTGCAGCCTGCCCTCCACTGACAAACAACAGGGAAGCGCTGGCAAGGACGAGAAGAAGGCGTTTAAGCATGTCTGGCTACCGAAATCCATGGCGTACCCAAGAGTGCCTTGAGCCCGCCATGATGTCCACTGGCCTGTATTGGAATGTCAGGGTCTTTACGAAAACTCGCCGAGCGACGATCAGGCGAACCTGTTTTTAACGTAGCTGATCGTCGCGCAGGCAGTTTTCGTATGAGCCTAGCGCATCACGATGCCGCGATGAGCCATATAGGCCTTGGCTTCCTGCACGGTGTATTCGCCGAAGTGGAAAATACTCGCCGCCAACACTGCACTGGCGTGGCCTTCGAGAATGCCATCGGCCAAATGCTGCAGGTTGCCGACGCCGCCGGAAGCGATCACCGGAATGCCCAGTGCGTCGCTGATGGCACGGGTTACACCGAGGTCGAAGCCGTTTTTCATGCCGTCCTGATCCATGCTGGTCAGGAGGATTTCACCGGCGCCCAGGCCTTCCATTTTCTTCGCCCACTCGACAGCGTCGAGACCGGTCGGCTTGCGGCCGCCGTGGGTGAAGATTTCCCAGCGCGGGGTTTCGCCAGGGCCGGAAACTTTCTTCGCATCGATGGCAACGACGATGCACTGCGAGCCGAAATGCTGCGCAGCTTCGCCGACGAATTCCGGATTGAACACAGCCGCGGTGTTGATCGAAACCTTGTCCGCACCGGCATTGAGCAGGTTGCGAATATCTTGCACGGTACGCACGCCACCGCCGACGGTCAGCGGGATGAACACCTGGCTGGCCATGCGCTCGACGGTATGCAGCGTGGTGTCGCGACCATCGACGCTGGCGGTGATGTCGAGAAAAGTAATCTCGTCAGCACCCTGCTCGTCATACCGACGGGCGATTTCCACCGGGTCACCGGCGTCACGGATGTTCTCGAACTTGACACCCTTGACCACCCGGCCGTTATCCACGTCCAGGCAAGGGATGATGCGTTTGGCCAGCGCCATGGTCAGTCCTCAGCCTTTGTACGAATCGCAGAAAGCTTGTGCTTCAGCGACATCGAGAGTGCCTTCGTAGATCGCCCGACCGGTGATCGCACCGATGATGCCTGGCGCCTTGGCGTCGAGCAGCGTCTTGATGTCACCGAGGTTGTGGATGCCGCCGGAGGCGATCACCGGGATCTTGGTGGCAGCGGCCAGCGCAGCGGTGAACGGCACGTTGCAGCCCTGCATCATGCCGTCTTTGGCGATATCGGTATAAACGATAGCGGACACGCCGTCGGCTTCGAACTGCTTGGCCAGGTCGATCACCTGAACGGTGCTGATTTCAGCCCAACCGTCAGTGGCGACGAAACCGTCCTTGGCATCCAGGCCAACGATCACCTTGCCCGGGAACGCACGGCAGGCTTCAGCAACGAAGGCCGGATCTTTCACGGCTTTGGTGCCGATGATCACGTAGCTCACGCCCGCTTTCACGTAGTGCTCGATGGTTTCCAGCGAACGGATGCCGCCGCCGATCTGGATCGGCAGGTTCGGGTAGCGTTTGGCGATGGCGGTGACCACTTCGCCGTTGACCGGCTGACCTTCGAACGCGCCGTTCAGGTCGACCAGATGCAGACGACGGCAACCGCCCTCCACCCACTTGGCAGCCATGCTCACCGGGTCATCGGAGAACACCGTGGAATCTTCCATGCGGCCCTGGCGCAAACGAACACAGGCACCGTCTTTAAGATCGATAGCGGGAATAATCAGCATGCTTTTTCCTTCGTCAAAAGAGCTGCAAGCTGCAAGCCACAAGCTGCAAGCATGCGTGTGTATGTTTCTCTCTTGCAGCTTGAAGCTTGAAGCTTTCAGCTGCTTTTTTCGAGCGCCCACAGGTCGCTTTCGATGCTTTCGAACCTCTCCTTGAGGTGCGCCTGCACATCGAAAATCGCCCTGTTGTAATAGTGCGGAGCAATTTCACGGGTAAACAGCTCAAGAATTTCCGCCGCCTCGAATGAACCCAGGTCCAGTTCGAAGCGATCTTCCATGAACCGCTGAATCTTGTGATTGGCTTCACGCTCCTGTTCGGGCGTGAGGGTCAGGATCGGCGGTCTGGACTTCTTGACGGCCATTTACCAGCGACCGTCCCACGCAGCGAAGTTCTGCAAGAGTTGCAAGCCATGGGTATGGCTTTTCTCCGGGTGGAACTGCACGGCGAAACGCGAGCCGTCGGCCAGCGCTGCGGCGAAATCGACACCGTAATGACCGCCACCCACCACCTGGCGCGCATTAGCGGCCGCGATGTAATAGCTGTGCACGAAATAGAAACGCGCCAGGTCCGGAATGTCGTGCCACAGCGGGTGACTCACCTTCTGCTTCACTTCGTTCCAGCCCATGTGCGGGACTTTCAGGTGTTCGCCGTCTTCATGCAGGTCCTTGCCGAAGAATTTCACCGCGCCGGGAAACAGGCCGATGCAGTCGACGCCGTCGTTCTCTTCACTGGTGTCTAGCAAGGCTTGCATGCCGACACAGATGCCGAGGAACGGACGGTCCTGGCTGACTTCACGCACCAGCGAGTCGAAGCCGAGGCGACGAATCTCCGCCATGCAATCGCGAATCGCGCCGACACCGGGGAAAACCACCCGGTCGGCTTCGCGAATCACGCTGGCATCGCTGGTGATCAGCACCTTGCCGGCACCGACGTGCTCGAGGGCCTTGGCCACCGAGTGCAGGTTGCCCATGCCGTAATCGATAACCGCGACTGTCTGCATTACAGAACGCCCTTGGTCGACGGCATCTGACCGGCCATGCGGTCATCGAGCTCTACGGCCATGCGCAGCGCGCGGCCGAAAGCCTTGAACACGGTTTCGATCTGGTGGTGGGTGTTGTGGCCACGCAGGTTGTCGATGTGCAGGGTGACGTTGGCGTGGTTGACGAAGCCCTGGAAGAACTCCTGGAACAGGTCAACGTCGAAACCGCCGACGGTGGCACGGGTATAGGGAACGTGCATCTGCAGGCCAGGACGGCCGGAGAAGTCGATCACTACGCGCGACAGCGCTTCATCGAGCGGCACATAGGCGTGGCCGTAGCGACGGATGCCTTTCTTGTCGCCGATGGCTTGGGTGAATGCCTGACCCAGGGTGATACCGACGTCTTCCACCGTGTGGTGGTCATCGATATGCAGGTCGCCTTTGCTGACGATATCCAGGTCGATCAGCCCGTGACGGGCGATCTGGTCGAGCATGTGCTCAAGAAAAGGCACACCGATATCAAATCGGGCCTTTCCGGTGCCATCCAGGTTGATCGAGGCTTTGATCTGGGTTTCCAGAGTGTCGCGCTCGACTGACGCCTTACGTTCGGCCATCACCAGCTCCGCAAAATCATTGGGCGAAAAAGGCAACCATTATAGGGGCGCGGGCGCCAAACAGAAACACGGGAGGTGATATCGCTGACGGATAGAATCCCCGGCCGTCGGGGATAGACATGTCCATACAAGCCATTTGCATGGGACACAAAACAAATGTGGGAGCGAGCCTGCTCGCGAAAGGGGCTGTACATTCAACATCTCTGTCGACTGTCAGACCGCATTCGCGAGCAGGCTCGCTCCCACAGGGTTTGGTGCCGGCCTGAAGATACCAGGCCAGACCCTCAGCTTCTTAGTGGAACAGAACCGCCGTTTTCTGCAGGGTCACCCAGACACCCCACGCCAATGGAAGACCGACCACCAGCCAGGCAGCCACTGCCAGCGGCTTGGTGCCCGCCGCCGCTTTCCACTCCAGTGAGGTGCTGCTGTCAGCGCCTTTGTCGTGGCCCAGCGCCTGTTCGGCGGCCAGCTCGGCATCGGTCATGAAGTACTTGTCGGCCACCGGACGCACCAGCAGGTTGCAGATGAAACCCAGCACCAGCAGGCCCGCCAGGATGTACAAGGTGATGTCGTACGCCGCGGCACGCTCAACGCCGATGCTCAACTGATACTCACGCAGGTAGTTCACCAACACCGGACCCAACACGCCCGCCGCCGCCCACGCCGTCAACAGACGACCGTGGATCGCGCCGACCATTTGCGTACCGAACAGATCCGCCAGGTAAGCCGGAACGGTGGCAAAACCACCGCCGTACATCGACAGAATGACGCAGAACGCCGCCACGAACAGCGCAACGCTGCCCAGGTGACCGAGGTTCGGAATCAGCGCATACAGGGCAAAGCCCAGGGCGAAGAACACGAAATAGGTGTTTTTACGGCCCAGGTAATCCGAGAACGATGCCCAGAAGAACCGGCCACCAATGTTGAACAGACTCAGCAAACCAGTGAAGCCGGCAGCAATGGCGGCGATCGAGGCCAGTTGCGAAGCGTCCAGTTGACCAAACGCCAGATCGTTACCCAGCAACTTGCCACCGAAGACTTCCTGCAACAGCGGCGAAGCCATGCCGAGGATGCCGATACCAGCCGACACGTTCAGGCACAGCACCAGCCATACCAGACGGAATTGCGGCGTTTTCCACGCAACGCTCACGTGCACGTGACGGTTGGTGATCATCGCATTGGAGGCTTTTTTCGCCGGAGCGGTCCAGCCTTCAGGCTTCCAGCCAGTTGGCGGAACGCGGTAAGACAAGGCACCACCGATCATGAACACAAAGTAGATCGCAGCCATTGCCACGAAGCTCTGCCACACGCCAACGCCTTCCGGCGAACCGAAGTGGCTCATCAAAGCCGTCGCCAGGGGTGCACCGACCATCGCACCACCGCCGAAGCCCATGATCGCCATGCCGGTCGCCATGCCGCGCTTGTCCGGGAACCACTTGATCAGGGTCGACACCGGCGAGATATAACCCAGGCCCAGACCGATACCGCCGATGACCCCGGAGCCGATCCACATCAGCCAGATCTGGTGGGTATAGATCCCCAGCGCAGAAATCAACAGACCACCACACCAGCACAGTGCCGATACGACACCCGCCTTACGCGGCCCGGCATGTTCCAGCCAGCCGCCCCAGATGGCTGCAGAGCAACCCAGGAAGATGAAGAACAGCGTGTAGATCCAGCCGAGCATCGAGATCGGCCAGTCGCATTGCGAAGAAAAGACTTGAGCGATGAAGCTCATGTCCGGCGCGCAAGCTACCGCTTTGGTGATGCCCAAGGCCTTGGACAGTGGCAGCCAGAACACCGAGAAGCCGTAGGCCATGCCGATGCAAAGGTGGATGGCCAGAGCGGCCGGTGGCACCAGCCAACGGTTGAACCCGGGCTTGGCGATGATGCGTTCCTTGGACAGGAACGAGGGCTGGTCGGCATAGCCGTCCGCCGCGATACTCGTGGTCATTGTGTATCCCCCAATTATTAGTATGGTTCGCCAGCCACTCTTCACCCCCAGCCTTGTTGCACGCAGGCATGACTGTCTTTTTCAGGGCGAAGCTCCATTTTGGTGCGACATCAGGTCGCAGAAGGACCGACGAACGGGCGAAGGTTACCATTTGCACGTGACAGAAAAACCAAACTGATATCACCTTTTTCAATGTTGTCTGTTCTCGTACCTCAGAAGGATTGTCCATGCCCATCGTTGTCGAGTCGTTGAACGAAGCCACCAGCCAGGATCAGCAGGATCTGCAGAAAATCTACCGTGACGCTCCACAGTGGCTGTTTGCACCATTTGCAGGGGATGCACAGCTGATCGAGGTCTGCCTGCAGGAAGGCTCGATGATCGCGGGGCGCTTCAACGATCGACTGTTGGGTGCGGCACGCCTGCAACGGCACCCGGACGTCTGGCATTTGTCTCAATTATGCGTACGAAAAATCACCAGACGCCGTGGCGTCGCGGAGCGACTGGTGCGAGAAGCACAGGCCATGGCCGCGCAATCCGGCGCCACTCTGCGCCTGCTGGCACCTGCCGGGCACTTGGAAGCCCAGGCATTGGCAGCCAAGTTGAACGTGCCGCTCGATGCCACGCCGGAGTGATCGATGACCGGTCAAACGTTTCGGGGCGCTATACTCCTCGGCTAAATTTCGAATTCGACTAACTACAAGGACTCGCCCATGAAAGCGTTCGGCAAAATCCTGGGTCTGGTACTTCTCGGGTTGCTGCTGATCATTGTGGCGCTGGGCTTTGCCCTGACCCACCTCTTCGATCCCAACGACTACAAGGAAGAGATCCGCCAGATTGCCCGCGACAAGGCCCACATCGAGCTGACGCTCAATGGCGATATCGGCTGGAGCCTGTTCCCGTGGCTGGGTCTGGAACTGCACGACGCCGCTGTGGCGACCCTGGCCAAACCCGCCGAACCCTTCGCTGATTTGCAGATGCTCGGTCTGTCGGTCCGTGTGCTGCCTCTGCTGCGCCGGGAAGTGCAGATGAGCGATGTGCGCGTCGAAGGCTTGAACCTGCGCCTGAGCCGCGACAAGGACGGCCACGGCAACTGGGAAGACATCGGCAAGGTCCCGGCCACTTCGAACAGCGCTGGCACACCTCCCGCCAGCACCAGCGAGCCTGAACCGCAAACCACCGCTCAAGCAGAGAAACCGGCTCAGCCCGTTCGCCTGGATATCGACAGCCTGACGGTCAACAACGCCCGCGTCGAATACCATGACGAGAAAACCGGCCGCCAGTTCAGCGCGGAAAGCATCCAGCTGAGTACGGGTCCGGTGCACGACTCGACCAACATTCCGGTCAAGCTCACCGCGTTCCTGGGTACCAACCAACCGGTCCTGCGGGTCCGCACCGAGCTCAACGGCGAGCTGCGTTTCGAGCGCGCGTTGCAGCGCTACAAGTTCGAGGACATGAAACTGTCCGGTGAAGTCGCCGGCGATCCGTTGCAAGGCAAGACCATGACGTTCGCCGCCCAGGGCCAGTTGCTGCTGGACAAGGCCGCCAACGTCGCTGAATGGACCGGCATCAAGATTTCCGCCAACCAACTGCGCGCGCTGGGTGAGCTGAAGGTCAATGACCTGGACAAGACCCCGCAGGTCAGCGGCGGCCTGTCGATTGCCCAGTTCGATCTGGCAAAGTTCGTCGACAGCATCGGCCAGAAACTCCCGGCGATGGCCGAAGGCAGCCTGAGCAAAGTCGAACTGGTGAGCCGCCTGGCAGGCACGCCCACCAGCGTCGTACTGGATGACATCAACCTGAAAGTCGACGACAGCACCTTCAGCGGGCGCATCGCCGTCGAGGACTTCGCCAAACAATCGCTACGCGCCACCCTTAAGGCCGACACCTTTAACGTCGACCGTTACTTGCCGCCAAAATCGGCCGAGGCCAGCAGCGTGAAACAGGTGCGCCAGGCCGAAGTCGCCAGCACCGAAGCCGATGCCATGGCGGGCGCCGGCAGCACCCCGCTGCCACCGGCACCGACCAAAGAGGCCTGGAGCAATGAACGCCTGTTGCCGGTGGAACGCCTGAGCAAACTGGATGTGGACGCCGACCTGACTTTCGGCCAGCTGACCCTGGAAAAACTGCCGATCCACAACGCCGTGCTCAAGGCCAACGGCCAGGGTGGACTGCTGACGCTGGCAAACCTGCGCGGGGACTTGTACGAAGGCAACTTCGAAGCCAAAGGCACGCTCGATGTGCGCCAGCAAGCGCCTGTATTGAATTTGCAAACGCAAATCAGCCGGGTGCCGGCGGAAAAAATCCTCGAAAGCCAGGGCAAAAATCCACCGGTCAAAGGCTTGGTCACATTCAACAGCAATGTGACCGGCAGCGGTAACAGTCAGAAAGCACTGATCGAAACCCTCAATGGCAACGCCAGTTTCGTCATCAACGATGGCGTGCTGCTCAACGCTAACCTCGAACAACAGTTGTGCAAAGGCATCGCCACGCTCAACCGTAAATCCCTCAATGGCGAGCCGCGGGGCAAGGACACGCCCTTCCAGGAACTCAAGGGCAACCTGAACTTGCGTAACGGTGTGGCCAGCAACCCGGACCTGAAAGTGCGCATCCCGGGCATGACCGTCAATGGCAACGGTGATGTCGATTTACGGGTACTGGGCATGGACTACCGCGTGGGCATCATCGTCGAAGGCGACAAGAGCGACATGCCGGATCCGGCTTGCCAGGTGGGTGAGAAGTTCGTCGGTATCGAATGGCCGCTGCGCTGCCGTGGCCCGCTGGAGCTGGGCGCCAAGGCTTGCCGACTGGACAACGAGCGCATGGGTCAGGTCGCGAGCAAACTGGCTGGCGAGCGGATCAGCGAAAAAATCGACGAAAAGCTTGGCGACAAGGTCAGCCCGGAACTCAAAGATGCACTCAAGGGGCTGTTCAAGCGATGAGAGCCGAGCAGTTTTCAATGGCGGTGCTGGATTGGTACGACCGCCACGGCCGTCATGATTTGCCCTGGCAACAGGACATCAACCCCTATCGGGTGTGGGTCTCGGAAATCATGCTGCAGCAAACCCAGGTCAGCACGGTGCTGAATTACTTCGACCGCTTCATGGCTTCGCTGCCAACCGTCGAAGCCCTGGCCGCCGCACCGGAGGACGAAGTGCTGCACCTGTGGACGGGCCTGGGTTACTACACCCGCGCGCGCAATCTGCAGAAAACCGCGAAGATCGTCGTCGAGCAATACGGCGGCGAATTTCCCCGTGACGTGGAAAAACTCACGGACCTGCCGGGCATCGGCCTGTCCACCGCCGGGGCCATTGCCAGTATCAGCATGGGCCTGCGCGCGCCGATCCTCGACGGCAACGTCAAACGGGTCCTGGCGCGCTTTACCGCGCAAGAGGGCTATCCCGGCGAGCCGAAGGTCGCCAAACAGCTGTGGGCGAACGCTGAGCGTTTTACCCCACATGATCGGGTCAACGCCTACACCCAGGCGATGATGGATCTTGGCGCGACGCTCTGCACCCGCAGCAAACCGAGCTGCCTGCTCTGCCCGCTGGAAAAGGGCTGCGAAGCGCACATGCTGGGTCTGGAAACCCGTTATCCGATCCCCAAGCCGCGCAAAGCCATCCCGCAGAAGCGAACGCTGATGCCGATGCTTGCCAACGGTGAGGGCGCGATCCTGCTTTACCGCCGCCCTTCCACGGGCTTGTGGGGCGGTCTCTGGAGCTTGCCGGAACTCGACGACCTCGATGACCTGCAGCATCTGGCTTCGCAGCATTCGCTGGAACTGGGCGTCCAGCAGGCGTTGCCGAGCCTGGTGCACACCTTCAGCCATTTTCAGTTGTCCATCGAACCCTGGCTGGTTCAGGTCCAGGAGGCTGGCCATCACGTGGCCGAGGCCGACTGGCTCTGGTATAACCTCGCCACCCCGCCGCGCCTGGGCCTCGCCGCCCCGGTCAAGACCTTGCTCGAACGCGCGGCCGTCGTATTGAACGCAGGAGAGTCGTCATGACCCGCACCATCATGTGCCGCAAGTACAAAGAAGAATTGCCTGCCCTGGAGCGCGCTCCGTTCCCGGGTGCCAAAGGCCAGGACATTTTTGACCACGTCTCGGCCAAGGCCTGGGCCGATTGGCAAAAGCACCAGACCCTGCTGATCAATGAAAAGCGCCTGAATATGATGAACGCCGAAGATCGCAAATATCTTCAGGGCGAGATGGACAAGTTCTTCTCCGGCGAGGATTACGCCAAGGCTGAAGGCTACGTGCCGCCCGCTGAGTAACCCCGTGAAATCGGGGGTCGGATCGTAAGCGACGGTAATAATTAAATTTTTTTTGAAAACTTGCTTGACGACCCCCTGAAAAACCCGTTTAATGCGCCCCGTTGCCCAGATAGCTCAGTCGGTAGAGCAGGGGATTGAAAATCCCCGTGTCGGCGGTTCGATTCCGTCTCTGGGCACCAAATACCGAAACCCTGAATCGAAAGATTCAGGGTTTTTTTATGCCTGCAGTTTGCTGTTCGCCGAATCCGGTCCTGCCTGTTGCGCAGAAAAAACCCGCCATCACTTGAACAGTGATCGCGGGTTTTGTCGTTTCAGGAAATGGTTACTCAGCGTCATTCCAGTGAAACACAAGATTGCGGGCACTGCCGCTATCCACATCCGCTGTGTCACGCCGCTCTACTCCATTACGCGTCGCGACCACGGTGTACTTGCCGGGAGGCAACTGGGCATAAACCAGTGGTCCGGCCTCGCTGAGCGCCAGCACCGTTTGCCCAGGTGCTTTCTGAATGACCAGATTCACATCGGGCACGTATTTGTTCTCAGGCCCGATAGAGAAGGTCATGTGCAGGTTGTAGCCCGTGGTTTGCTGGATAGCTCTCGACTCATCCTCGCCGATACCTCCGGACAAGTAGGCTATCCCGTTCTGCTCCTGCCGCTGAATCTGCACGCCCGTGCTGTCGATCGGTTCAAGACTGGCGGCTAGCGAGATGGCGGGAAATATCAAAACGCCGACCGTGGCGAGGGGGAACATCAGTAAATGTAAACGCTTCATGATGACGACTCCCGGGCTCCACAGAACCCAATCGTTACTTAATTGGGATTTCGGGCCGAGCAGTCGGGTTTTAGATCGATTTGTACTTGGGTCAACTACGAAACGTACTACGTGATTTGTTCTTGATGCCTTATCCGCTGTCAGGCTGGTCCTGCCGGCAAGTCCGGCATTTCCTTCCGGCTTTCAGGCCGCGCCCTGCATCTTTGACCAGCACTGTCTTGCCATCCTCTTCTGCCTGATCACCCAGCCGCGGAAGACCAAATGAGCGCTCTTAGACCCGATGACACACACGATCCACAAATAGATTCATTACTTGGTAATCTCGGCGAGTTGATCCGCCAGGCGCGCCTGAATGTGCAGCGAACGGTCGATGCCGCACAGGTACAAACCTATTGGCAGATCGGGCGACACATAGTGGAGTTTGAGCAGGAGGGCTCCAGGCGCGCGGTTTACGGCAAACAGTTGCTGGTAAAGCTCGCCAAGGTGCTGACAGTGGAGTTTGGCAAGGGCTTTGACGAGACCAACTTGCGGAAAATGCGACTGTTCTATCAGGCGTTTCCAATTCGAGACGCACTGCGTCTCGAATTGAGCTGGACGCACTACCGCAGGCTTCTGCGAGTGGACAGTGAAAAGGCACGCAAGTGGTACATGGACGAAGCTGCGAACCAGAATTGGTCAAGCCGCAGCCTGGAACGCCAGATCAACACTCTCTATTACGAACGCCTGCTGATGAGTCGCGACAAGTCTGCCGTCATGGAAGAAGCCGCCACCAACATTCATGCAATGAACAACGGCCCTCGGAATTTCATTCGGGATCCTGTGATGCTGGAGTTTCTTGGCCTGCCCAATACCGGGGTCGTTTTGGAAACCAGGCTCGAACAAGCGCTCATCGAGCAGCTTCAGGGGTTCCTGCTTGAGCTGGGCAAGGGATTCGCTTTCATTGCCCGCCAGCAGCGTATCAGTACCGAAGGTAGAGACTTCTACATCGACCTGGTGTTCTACAACTATTTGCTCAATTGCTTTGTGATCTTCGACCTCAAGCGCGGTGAATTGACCCATCAGGATGTGGGCCAGATGGACATGTATGTGCGTATGTACGACGACCTCAAACGTAGAGAAACTGATGGACCCACTGTCGGTATCATTCTTTGCGCGCAGAAAAACGATTCTGTGGTGCGCTACTCGGTACTACAGGGTCATGAACAACTCTTCGCCAGCAAGTACACGTTGGTATTGCCGAGTGAAGACGAACTGCGGGCGGAACTGGATCGAGAACAGGCAGTGATTGAGGAGCGGCTGCTTAACCAGATGCCTGAATAGAACGGACAGATTGTTCATCCGCAGCACGAGGACTATCGTGGGCAACCACCGCAAAGGTCCACCGCCGATGAGTTTGCAGGAAATGTCATCACTGGCCCCTACACAAATCGAGCTGCAACTGGCATCTGACGTATTGGGCGAACCCTTCAGGCAATCCGCCGCCGACGGCTTCATCCTCGGTGGTTTCACCTGGCGGCATGCCAATGCGAACCTCAATCGCCCAGTGGTAATCATCAACGCCGCCACTTCGGTCCGCTGCCGACATTACTCGCGCTTCGCCGACTACCTGTTCGCCAACGACTTCGATGTGATCACCTACGACTACCGCGGCATCGGCGAATCACGTCCGGCATCGCTTAAAGGGCTTCAGGCCTCATGGACCGATTGGGGCGCGCTGGACTTCGAGGCGATGCTCCAGCGTGCGCAGCGCGACTTCCCGGGCCAGCCCATTGATGTCGTCGGCCACAGCTTTGGCGGCTGCGCAGCGGGACTGGGAGCCTCCGGACAAGTCATCCGGCGCCTGGTGACAGTCGGCGCGCAGTTCGCCTACTGGCGCGATTACGCGCCGGCCCATCGCTGGCGGATGTTCGCCAAATGGCATGTGGTGATGCCGATAGTGACGATGATTTACGGTTACTTTCCCGGCAAGCGCCTCGGCTGGCTCGAAGACACACCTGCGGGCGTGGTTCGTGACTGGAGTACGCCCACTGCACACTATGAAACACGCCCCAGCGGCCGCGTAGCCCACGCAACCAACGGTCACCTGCCCTTCTCCACCATCAGCGCAAAAACCCTGGCAATCAGCATCAGCGACGATCCCTACGGCACCATCCCGGCCATCGAACGCCTGCTCGGCTACTTCACAAGCAGCACCAACACCCACCTGCGCATTGCTCCCGAAGACATCGGCGAAGCAGAAGTCGGACATTTCGCCTTTTTTCGTAGCGCATACCAAGCCACACTATGGCCCATTGCATTGTCCTGGCTGCAAAACGGCGAACTGGCCCCCGACACACCCGGGCGGACAGTGTCACGCAGCTGAAACACTGCCCTCTCAACGAATTACGGAACGACGCCCATGGCCTCCGCCAACAAGCAGCAAAAACGCGCCTCCCGCGCCAAGGCCAAGGCCAAGCAGAACCGCACCCAACGCGCCGCCGCGCCGGTCGAACTGGACCCGAACGACGATCGCATCGATTTCGAATCGGTGGACCTGACCGAACTGTTCAAGAAAATGATCGACGCGCAAAAAGTCAGCCAGCAGGCCATGTGCATCGCCTTCCTGGAAGACCCGCTGCTGGAGCTGGTGTACGAGCAGGAGGGCGAAGAAGGCGCGATGGACTTCATCCTCGCGGCTCTGATCGAATACCGTCAATGGTCCGCCGAAACCGACGAAGCCGGCGCCCTGGCGTGGATCGAATCCCCAGCCTTCCAGGCTGACTACGTGGCAGCGTCCGACGCTATCGCAGCCCAAACCCAACAGAAACCGAACTGAGTTCCCATGGCATCCCTGAACAAGCAACAGAAACGCGCCAAACGCGCCAAGCTCAAAGCCAAGCAAATCAATATCCACGGCAGAAAACCTGCCGCGCTGGACGATGACCTGGGTGAAATCGGCGAGCCGATCCCGGAATACACCCTGGCGATGTTCAGCAAAATGCGCGATGCGGAAGCCATCGGCCGTAGCGAAATGCTCGCCGTGCTGCTGACGAACCTCGCCTTTATCATCATTGACCATCCAGAACTGCTGGACATGGAAAACGCCGACGACGAAGGCATGGCCGCCACCCACCTGGCCGCCGACATGCTGATCGACTACCGCATGTGGGCTGACGGCATGGACCGCGACGCCGCCCAGGCATGGCTGACCGACCCGCAGTTCATTGCTGACTTCGGCGACGCACTGGACGTCTACCGGCAGTCGGTGGATGCGCCCGAAGAAAAAGCCGAGTAAGGTTTTCGACTCAAACAAAAACGGCCGCTTGTCATCACTGACAGCGGCCGTTTTTTTATTTCAACAATCTCGATTGAGCCAGAAGACTCAGCGCGCGATTGCCGCCACGCCGCGCTCGATGCGACGACGGCGGGCAACCAGCAAGCCGGCAGCCACCACCAGAGCGCTGAGCAGGCCGGTTGCAAGGATTTCCACGCGATGGGCGTCCTGGAACAGCATGATGGTCAGGGCCGCGACGATGAATACGATCACCGCGTAGGTCAGGCCCGGGAACAGCCACATACTGAAGACGATTTTCTCGCCGCGAGCCATGCGCTGTTTGCGCATGCGCAGTTGCGAGATCGCAATCACCAGGTAAACCAGCAGCGCGATCGCGCCGGAGCTGGCCAGCAGGAATTCGAACACCGCCGCCGGGGCTACGTAGTTGGCGAAGGTTGCCAGGAACGCTGCACCAGTGGACAGCATGACCGCCCAGTATGGAGTGCCGCTTTTGTTGGTGCGCGTGGACACGGCCGGTGCATCACCGCGCTTGCCCAGGGAGAACAACATGCGCGACGACGTGTAGAGCGCCGAGTTCAGGCAGCTGGTCACAGCGACCAGTACCACGATGTCGACGATCATCTTGGCATTCGGGATGCCCATGCGCTCAAGCACGGTCTGGTAGGAACCAAGACTGGCCAGAACCGGATCGTTCCATGGCACCAGAGCCACGACGATGAAGATCGATACGAGGTAGAACAAACCGATCCGCCAGATCACCGAGTTGGTGGCCTTGGAGATTTGCTTGCCAGGGTTCTTCGATTCCGCGGCCGCAATGGTCACGATCTCGGTGCCCATGAAGGAGAACATGGTGGTCAGGATGGCACCCAGCACCGCGCCCATGCCATTTGGCAGGAAGCCTTGGGTGTCGAACAGGTGCGAAACGCCGCTGACTTGGCTGGTCGGCAGGAAGCCGAAGATCGCCAGCACGCCAAGGACGATGAAACCAATGATCGCCACCACCTTGAGCAGGGCGAACCAGAACTCGAACTCACCGTAGTTTTTCACGCTGAACAGGTTGGTTACGGTCAGCAGCATGGTGATGACCAGGGCAAAGGCCCAGATGTCCACGCCAGGGAACCAGGCGTGCAGGATAGTTGCGGCGGCGTTGGCCTCCAGCGGGATGACGAGCACCCAGAACCACCAGTACAACCAGCCAATGGTGAAGCCGGCCCAGTGACCGATCGCGCGATCGGCGTAGGTGGAGAAGGAGCCGGTGTCTGGCGAGGCAACCGCCATTTCACCCAGCATGCGCATCACCAACACCACCAGCATACCGGCGGCAGCATAGGCCAACAGCACGGCCGGGCCTGCTGCAGCGATGGCGTGGCCCGAGCCAACGAACAGGCCGGCGCCGATAACCCCGGCGATCGACAGCATGGTCACATGACGCGGTTTAAGCCCCTGTTCGAGGCCGTTAGAGCTTTGGGTACTGCTCATTAAAACTACCTTTGTAAGGAAAAGCGAATGCATGCATCCCGTTTGAATTTCCCTTCTGTAAAAAGAAACCAACGGGGCGTTCCGGAATCTGCACGCAATAATTGCGCCAAAATGTTTCAAAACCCTCTACCCCGGCGATCTCGCCCTGACCGGACAGTCATCGCAACTCATTGATAATACTGGCACTTTGCCAAAGCGTTACCCTGCGACTCACTTGATGAACGAAACAGCGCACCGGAAACACACCCCACAACTCCTCAACGCACAATAAAAGTGCGGATCGGCAACCTTTGGCCTGTTAGCGCTTCCAACCCCCCGCCAAAGCTGGCAACATCGCGCCCTTTTTTACGCGACAGCCACCGCGCTTTTACCTGCAAGCAGGGTTCAAACGGCTGTTCGGTTGTTGATGGGGCGACAGTCTGCTGCGCCGATGCGACAACCTGTCACATGCCACCCGCTTACTGCCCGTAGCGCTGTTGGCTGCCTTTGAAACGCTATGCTAGCTTGGCCGCCTCGCCAGGAAGGCCACCAACAGCAGGAGCGAATACACAATGAGGAACGCACATGGCTGAGGCCACGCCCGCGCTTGAAATCCGCAACTTGCACAAACGCTACGGCTCGCTGGAGGTGCTTAAAGGCATCTCGCTGACCGCCCGCGACGGCGACGTGATCTCGATCCTGGGTTCCTCCGGCTCCGGCAAGTCCACGTTCCTGCGTTGCATCAACCTGCTGGAAAACCCGCACCAGGGCCAGATCCTGGTGGCCGGCGAAGAACTCAAGCTCAAGGCCGCGAAGAACGGCGAACTGGTCGCTGCCGATGGCAAGCAGATCAACCGCCTGCGCAGCGAAATTGGTTTTGTGTTTCAAAACTTTAATCTTTGGCCGCACATGAGCGTGCTCGACAACATCATCGAAGCCCCTCGCCGCGTGCTCGGCCAGAGCAAGGCCGAAGCCATCGAAGTCGCCGAAGCCTTGCTGGCCAAGGTCGGTATCGCCGACAAGCGCCACGCCTACCCGGCGCAACTGTCCGGCGGGCAGCAACAACGCGCAGCCATCGCCCGCACCCTGGCCATGCAGCCCAAGGTCATCCTGTTCGATGAGCCGACCTCCGCGCTTGACCCGGAAATGGTCCAGGAAGTACTTAATGTCATCCGCGCACTGGCCGAAGAAGGCCGCACCATGCTGTTGGTTACCCATGAAATGGGCTTTGCCCGTCAGGTCTCCAGCGAAGTGGTGTTCCTCCACCAGGGCCTGGTAGAAGAGCAAGGATCGCCACAGCAGGTGTTTGAAAACCCGCTTTCGGCGCGCTGCAAACAATTCATGTCCAGCAACCGCTAACGGAGCTACCCGCATGCAGAACTACAAAAAGGTCTTCCTGGCTGCCGCCGTCACCCTGGCCTTCAGCGCCGGTGCCATGGCCGAGAACCTGAAGATGGGCATCGAAGCGGCCTACCCGCCGTTCAACAACAAAGATGCCAGCGGCAACGTCGTCGGCTTCGACAAGGAAATCGGCGACGCCCTGTGCGCCAAGATGAAAGTCGAATGCACCGTGGTCACTTCCGACTGGGACGGCATCATCCCGGCCCTGAACGCCAAGAAATTCGATTTCCTGATCTCGTCGATGTCGATCACCGACGAGCGCAAGCAAGCGGTGGACTTCACCGAACCGTACTACTCCAACAAGCTGCAGTTCATCGCCCCGAAAAACGTCGATTTCAAGACCGACAAGGCTTCGCTGAAAGGCAAGATTATCGGCGCCCAACGAGCGACCCTGGCCGGCACTTGGCTGGAAGACAACATTGGCGATGACATCACCATCAAACTCTACGACACCCAGGAAAACGCCTACCTCGACCTGACTTCCGGTCGTCTGGACGGCATCCTGGCCGACAAATACGTCAACTACGAGTGGCTGAAAAGCGACGCCGGCAAGTCCTACGAATTCAAGGGCGACCCGGTGGAAGAAAGCGACAAGATCGGTATCGCTGTACGTAAAAACGACCCGATCCGCGACAAGCTGAACACCGCGCTGAAAGAAATCGTCGCTGACGGCACCTACAAGAAGATCAACGACAAGTACTTCCCGTTCAGCATCTATTGATACTGACCTGCCGGACCGGCGTCGCTTTGTGATGACGCCGGTCCCCGGCCTTGCCTGCCGCGATTTGAAAAGAAATCCATGATTATCGACCTCTACGGATTCGGCCCGGCGCTCGCCGCTGGCGCGCTGATGACTGTGAAACTGGCACTCTCGGCCCTGTGCCTGGGGCTGGTACTCGGTCTGCTCGGCGCCTTGGCCAAGACTTCCCCGTACAAGCCGTTGCAATGGCTTGGCGGTACTTACTCGACCCTGGTTCGCGGCATCCCGGAATTGCTCTGGGTACTGCTGATCTACTTCGGCACGGTCAACCTGATGCGTGCCCTGGGCGAGTTCTTCGGCAACCCCGATCTGGAACTCAACGCCTTCGCCGCCGGTGTGATTGCGCTGGGCCTGTGCTTTGGCGCCTACGCCACGGAAGTGTTTCGCGGCGCGATCCTCGCCATTCCCAAAGGCCATCGTGAGGCCGGCGTGGCCCTGGGCCTGTCGAAATGGCGGATCTTCACCAAGCTGATCATGCCGCAGATGTGGCGCATCGCCCTGCCCGGCCTGGGCAACCTGTTCATGATCCTGATGAAAGACACCGCGCTGGTATCGGTGATCGGCCTGGAAGAAATCATGCGTCATGCACAAATCGGCGTGACCGTGTCCAAACAACCGTTCACCTTCTATATGGTGGCCGCCTTCATGTACCTGGGTCTGACGATTCTCGCCATGACCGGCATGCACTTCCTGGAAAAACGCGCCGCTCGCGGCTTCGCGAGGAGCACCCAATGAACTGGGAAGTCATCATCAAGTGGCTGCCGAAACTGGCCCAGGGTGCAACCCTGACCCTGGAACTGGTGGCCATCGCCGTGATTGCCGGCTTGCTGCTGGCGATTCCACTGGGCATCGCCCGCTCGTCGCGCCTGTGGTGGGTGCGGGCATTTCCCTACGGCTACATCTTCTTTTTCCGTGGCACACCGCTGCTGGTTCAGCTGTTCCTGGTCTACTACGGGCTGGCGCAGTTCGACGTCATCCGCAACAGCTCGATGTGGCCTTACCTGCGCGATCCGTTCTGGTGCGCCACGGCGACCATGACCCTGCACACCGCCGCCTACATCGCCGAAATCCTGCGCGGCGCCATTCAGGCGATTCCACCGGGCGAGATCGAAGCGGCACGCGCGCTGGGCATGTCCAAGCCCAAGGCGCTGTTCTACATCATCCTGCCCCGGGCGGCGCGTATCGGTCTGCCGGCCTACAGCAACGAAGTGATCCTGATGCTCAAGGCCAGCGCCCTGGCCAGCACCGTGACACTGCTGGAGCTGACCGGCATGGCCCGCACCATCATTGCCCGGACCTACCTGCCGGTAGAAATCTTCTTCGCCGCCGGCATGTTCTACCTGCTGATGGCTTATGTGCTGGTGCGCGGCTTCAAGCTGCTGGAGCGCTGGCTGCGCGTCGATGCCTGCCAAGGGCGTTGATCCCCGCGTGTTGACGGGCGAGGCCCTGCTCGCCCGCTTCACGGCGCTGGATGCTTTTCTGACAACGCATCAGGCGCTGTGGAAACCACGGCCGTTCACGCACCTGCAACTTCCCTGGGAAACTTCCTACCCTGAGTTGGCCGCCTGGCTACGCGGACGGTCGCTGGACGATGCGGAAAACGCACACAACCAACCCGCCCTTTTGGATGCACCGGAGCCTTTTGCGACCTTGGCGGCGAAGTCTCTTGCGCTGAGTACCGTGGATGAATTGCCCGCCCATGCGCTGGAAGCGGCGGGCCATCGATTGAACGTCGACGTACCCGGGCGCAAGTGGCAGCAGATCGAAGCCTTCGCCAGTCGATTGAACTTCGCCGATACGCCCAAGCATTGGCTGGACTGGTGTTCGGGCAAAGGGCACTTGGGAAGACGCTTGCTGCAAACCGGCCAACAGCTGACTTGCCTGGAATATGACCCGGCACTGGTTGCCAGCGGCCAGGCCCTGAGTCAGCGCCATCAGCTGCATGCGCTGCATGTCGAGCAGGATGTGCTCGCGGTCGATGTAGCCGCGTTATTGAACGCCGAACACAGCCCCGTCGCGCTGCACGCCTGCGGCGATCTCCACGTGAGGTTGATTCAGCTCGCCAGCGCGGCAGGCTGCAAACAACTCGCCATTGCTCCTTGCTGTTACAACCGGATCAGTCTTCCCCGGTACTCGCCACTTTCCTCGGCCGCCATGGCCTCCGACCTACAGCTGTCTCTCGATGATCTCGCGTTACCGATGAGTGAAACCGTCACCGCCGGTGCACGCGTCCGACGCCAACGCGACACCTCCATGGCCCGACGCCTGGCCTTCGACCTGCTGCAAAGGCAACTACGCGGCGTTGACGAATACCTGCCAACGCCATCCCTGCCCAGCGCCTGGCTGGACAAGCCCTTCGCCGATTACTGCCAGCATTTGGCCCGACTCAAAGAGTTATCCACAATCGGCCCGCAGGATTGGCCGGCTCTAGAAGGCGCTGGTTGGCAGCGCTTGGCTGAAGTGCGCAATCTGGAGCTGCTGCGCGGACTTTTCCGACGCCCACTGGAGCTTTGGCTGGTACTCGATCGCGCACTTTTCCTGATCGAGCAGGGTTACGAGGTTCGTCTGGGCACCTTCTGTGAAACCAAGCTCACACCGCGTAACTTCCTGATGTTGGCAGAACGCGCCTAACGCCGCCAACCTGTGGATAACTCTGTTGATGAAATTAGGTGGATCCAATATTTTACAGCTGTTTCAGGGGTGAAACGTCACTGTTCAGTTTTCGTACACTTGGATAAAAAACCAGAAAAACAGTGATTTGCGAACAGTTGAGAACGGATCCACAAATTCGTCATATGCCCCGTGCATTGCGAATCCCGTTGTGCATAAGCATTTGAGCAAAAGTCATATCTGTTGAAATTTGGGCAGAAAGTGAGCGTAGGAATCGTGATAGCCAGCAGCTACTATCGAAGACCTCACAACACGATCAATCAACAGGGCCATGTTTTGAATCTGGACACCTTGCTAGAACATTGGCGGTCGGAAGTCTCGAACAAGAAAAAACGCGGAAGCCGCACGGGGCTCATCAGCAACATCCTCAAGCGGACTCGCAAGAACAACGCCCTGCGCTACTTGTTCATGTTTCGACTGGCCCAGTATTTCTATTCCGGAAACGGTTTTGCGCGCTGGTATGCCAAGCGTCTTGAGAGAAAACTCAACCTCAAGTACGGCGTCGACATCAGCATCGACGCCCAAATTGGCCCAGGATTTCGCATTGGCCACCTGCCGGGCGTAGTGATCACCGGCGAAGTCAAAATCGGCCGCAACTTCTTCATCCGGCAAAACACCACGATTGGCATCAAGACCCTGGGACTGGACAGCTATAACCTGGTCATCGGCGACAATGTCAGCGTGGGCGCCAACAGTTGCATCATCGCGGACACCCTGACAATCGGCGACAACGTCACCATCGGTGCCATGTCGTTCGTCAACAAAGACATCCCCTCAGGTACCACGTTTTACAACGCTCGATGACGCTCAGCGCGCGCCAGAAATCTTCGACAAGGGCCTGCGCAAAAATAGTCAGAATTCAGGGGTTTACAGAACCAACCCAATCGCTATAATCGTCGCCCTGACACGCCGGTATAGCTCAGATGGTAGAGCAACTGACTTGTAATCAGTAGGTCCCGGGTTCGATTCCTGGTGCCGGCACCATATAAAACAAAGCCCTCGTAGAAATACGAGGGCTTTGTTGTTTCTGGCATCCAGAAATCCAGCTGCCACAAACAGAGCTGCTGAAGGTTCGGGCCGCGTTCGGACGATCGTTTGAACTTCAGATATCGACCCCAATGCAGATCCGGCTGCTTCCCTGGAAAAGATCGCAGGCTGCGCCAGCCTCCATCCAAAACCAATTGCCCACCTGATAACCTCGCAACCGAAAATGTTTGTGTGATTGACACTCTCTCCGTCCGGATCGAAAATAAGCGTTGAGGACTGCAATTGCGCATCTCTGGGCATGGGCTCCAGTAACGCCCCCCCGGAATTTCGGCAGCAGAGATACTGGCACTCTCTGAAGTAGTGACGATGAGCCCGCTCATCGGATCCTGAACCCAAGGTCAGTTGACCCGGAGCTAAAGAATCGCTGCGACTACTCCTCATGAACAATCAAAGGCGCCCTGCAGGGCGCCTTTTTTATGGGCCTCCCGCCGACCTGGCAACTCGACCGACCAAGGTCCCGTCCAATCGTCGCTTCGGATACCATGTGATCACGTAATACCCAAAACCGCGACGCTCATTTCGTGGCTCCAACACCAGAGAGCCAGCAGGCGTTTTCATCACCGCCAGACGGTGATTCCCGCGCAGCTCACGAAACTCGCAATAAATCGGCGCACCACGAACAATCATTCGGGCCACATGCGTGGCTACGCCATCGATTCCATCACAGCCATGCTTAAGCAAATCCGAACGATGCGCCGCCCAGATATGCCTGATCCCAAACCCTCTGTTCTCACCCTTGTGTACCCCCACCCGAAGGTAAATCTCACCACCCGGCAAAGCGAACGCCGGCATTTCGGGGATAGTGCCGAAGCTGAGCGAACCAGAGGGATGAGAGACCAGCGCATTTTCTTTGAGCTTGAACAATTCAGACAAGAAGCAATCCACAGCCAGCGAGAACGGAATGGGGTGATCACGAGCAGCCGGCATTGTGAGGTACTACCAGGATCCAAGACGCTGTTATGGGCTGGGATTGTGTAAGGTTACTTGTCCAGGTTTGCTGAACCACAGGCCCCCCCCTCGAACAGATCCATGTGCTCATTGGTAAATTCGAATTGGTGCTCACAGGCGATGGACCTCACTTAAAAAATCTAAAGCCCACGCAACTGTCTGTGGAAAACCACTGATTTCCACTGGTGGATAACTTCACCCACAGCCGCAGAACTCCCGAAATTCGAGACTTGATCCGAGTTACCCACAGGCGTAGAAAAGATTGGCAAAGCGCTGTCGTTGACAGCAACCCAGGTAGCCAGAACCTTTAAGGCTACGCCACATTGTGGTGGTTCTCCCAAAGTGCGATTAGCGTCCGGCGGCTCGCACGCTCACAGCGATGTGATGGATGCCTACTTTTACCAGTGTGCCCACTGCGGCAACTCATCCTCTTTCATAGCTGCCCTGCAGCAACCTATCCGCTTGGCCATTTCCTTGCGCCAACCTGCGCCCGTCCCTTTCTTCCGGAAAGAGACGGGCGCTCCTACCGCTGCTGGAGTCCAACTCGTACAAGGCTTTGCGGTATTCCCCCTCGTGATAATCGGCGTGACAAACACCGAAGTCACCAGCAACAGCGATGCAGATGATGGTGCCGCAGCCCACGGAATGGACTGCACCTGACTGACAGTCAGGCATGCCCCGGTCATCGCATTACTGCCTTCACCCGGCTCAGGATCTCGCGGCGTTGGTCTCGTCAGCCAGCGCAGCCTCCACCCGCCCACTTCCTCGGAAGTGCTCAGGAGGCCAGATCATGAGAGGCCCAAGCTCCCGGTCGAAAAGTGCCGCCAGTCCCGCGTTAGTGGACAACCCTCACAGGTCGCAGGGGCCTTGATCCCTGATAACACTCAACATTCGTGGCGGGATGACGTGGGGAAGGTTTTAACGGTTTGGCTTCGAGAGGAGTTCGGTCATGGCATTGGTCGGTAGGCGAGATGGGCGCAATTTCGGCTATGGCCGGCAATTGAGTTATGCAGGGCCACAGGCGTTGCGCGATCTATTTGGCGGTGGACATTACGGGACGGTCAAGGCGCACAGTGATCGTTGGCAGGCGTTTGTACGCTGGTGCCGGTCGGAGGATGGGCCAGGGTTTAACGATGCGCGGCAGATTGATCGGCAGACCTTGCTGGACTACGCCGGATGTCTGCGCCAGCAAGTTGAAGATGGTGAGTTGGCCATCGCGACCGCGCAAAACCGATTATCCAGTGTGAACCGGACCAGGCCGCGCTGCGCGGTGATCAATATGTGAAAGTGCCAAGTCCAAGCAAAGCATTGGGAATGCAACGCTCCCACACTCGCACAGCAGTTTCCCAAGGTCAGGATCGCGAGCAAATAAAGCGAATCGTCGATGCGCTTTGCGAACACCAACTCGCGCGCGCGGCGGCCATTGCACTGTTGGCACGCGCCACTGGGATGCGCTTGCGCGAGGCCATTTTGGCCGACATTCCACGCCTGAAGCGTGAGGCCGAACACTACGGCAAGATCAACATCCAGAATGGGACCAAAGGTGGCCGTTCGGGGGCGTCAGCTCCTCGTTGGGTCAAGGTGGATGAGAATATCCATGAAGCTCTCAGGCATGCCGAAAAGGTCTCACCCGATGGCAGCCGAAACCTGCTTGCGCCGAACGAAAGCTATATGGATTTCCAGCGAGGTGCCGTACGCCCAGCACGAGATGTTCTTCACACCCAGAACCTAAAAGGCTTCCACGAACTGCGCGCAGCCTATGCATGCGAACGCTACGAGCAGATTACCAATCATTTAGCGCCCATCAACGACGGCAGGTGCAGCCAACTTGATCCAGGGCTTGATCGAGAGGCACGCTCACAAATCAGCTATGAATTGGGGCACGGTCGCATCGGCGTAGTATCGGCGTACATCGGTGGTCAAGGATGAATAAGCCATTCAACATGGAGCTTTTTCTGCTAGGGGTTCTGACCGGTTCTTACGCCACACGCAATCGTCACCTACGCCAATCAAAGGCCATCCAAGTAGCGATTTCTAAACGCTGGCACCGAGATAACCCATGGACCTGGCAGCAAAAGCATCTCGACTGGTTTTTAAATCACCATGTGAAACATCGCTCCAAGTCAACGCGCTATTACTATCTGCTGACAGTGAATCTTCTCATTCGTCGCTTAGGAAAATCCTGGAAATTCAAAGTACTAGGTGAAAATTCGTATCCATCGCGAACCTCAGGTGAGGTGCACTTGACCACCACAGATCGATTTAGATTGACCTGATCGAGGTCATTGGGCCAGCATTGACATAGGGTAAAAAACACTTAATGGAGATGTAGCTTTGTCAATTTTCGATAGCGTAATCCAAGAGCACGATAAGAAAAAAGCAGAGATGGAAGCGCGCATTGCAGATGCGCAGGCGCTCAAGCAAGCAGCACAAAATGATTTCGTAGAAAAGTTCAACGCAACGGTATCGAGTGTTGTAGAACCGATCTTCGCGGAGTTTGTCGCAGATGCAAAAAAATATGGCTTCCCGGCTGAGGTAGAGGAAATTCGCAGTAGAGAGGAAACTATTTATGTTTCCTTACGTTTGATCCCAGAGAAAGGGGCGGTTTTTGGAACAAATAGAAGTGCCCAAGTAGTGTTCTCAATCAACGGAATGATCACCTCTCAGAAAGTAGAATATGTAAGCTATTACGATCAGCGTCCCGGGAAACACGGGACCGACCGTACTGATTTTGGACTACCCTCCCTAAATAAGGACGTTATCGAGCGTGAACTTGCCAAATTTTTGAAGATGGCAATACACGCGAGAAGCGTACCAGAGCAGTACTGACACCACTCGGCATCGCAATCACCGATACACGGAATGTCCTTGCAGAACACGTGTTGCCTTATTTTGACTACCTTCTTTAGCTTTTATCGGCCCACGATTGCAGCAAAAAAAGTGATGGGCGTTAGCGTTGACTTGTCAACGCTAACATTCGAACCCCGCGGGGGCCAACGGCCAGGCCATAGCTAACTCCACGGATCATTTTTCAGCCGGCACACTTTCCGTACCAGAAACGACTCGTAATTCGAGGACAGACCACGATTCCTAGCTTAAATGAATATGCAGACGCCAAATTAATCGTGGTCTGTCCCCGTTTTTTTTCTCCGATCTCTGGATGTTTTTTCGGACGACAGAAATCAAGCTAATTTACTAATTCCCAAGATGCCCTGAGGAATAAATAAATCCAACTTTCAATAAGGACAGACAAAATTAGTACACATTAACCCTAGGTGCTATTTTTATTCTATTTAAAATATCAATATCTTCTTCATACTCCTGCTGAGTCAGCAGCATCACCGAGAGTTTAATACCAAACAACGACTCAAACTTCTCTTTATTTATATCATTGCAGCCCCTCAAGCTAGCCCACGCACGGGTACCGGGGCCTTCATAACTGCAGATCATTAAATCACAGTCGCCATAAACTCCGTCGTGTCGAGCAACACTACCAAAGATAAAGGCCAACTTAATGGCCTTCACGTCTGACTGATATTTGTCTCGTAACCAAAGCCTATACACATCTCTACGTTTAATAGGAGTCTCCGGCGTGTAGAATTGCAAAAAACTGCTTCATATTATCTAAAACTCTAATATTCCTCGTTCGACCGTACATTTTAGCCGCACCAGTAACCTTGCTGAAATGTGAAGGCACGATTAATGTAACCCCGAGGCCGGCAACTCGGTCAATGACATCATCCCCGATCAAATACTCTTGCCCGTCGGGAATATAAACAATCTCCTCGGCCGAACCACCACTTTCCAACCTATATTCGATTTTTAGACACCTTCCTCCCGGAAACGAGGTTGATATAATCCTATCGTGATTCTCAATCTGTGCCTTCAACCATTGAACACCCATTATGCACTGAGCTCCTTTTCCTTGCTCTTAAGTTTACTTATTACCAAACTGCGAACTTTAACTATGTTACCAAGTAATTCCTTCGGGTAGGGAAACTTTCCATGCAGGCTGTTGGCCTGTTTTCTAAAAAGCATATAAGACTGAGCATGCTTTACATAATAAAAATAGTTATCAAGATCATCCGATGGGTCAATTAGATAAGATTTTGTTTTTATAATTTCTACTATCGATTCATTATTAGGCAAAATGACTTCATTGACTATATCATCCCAAAGCTCAGCAGCCTCTCCTCCTTTATAAAAATCTTCGGGAAATGTTTTAGGCCCTAGCGACTGAAACATATCATAATTAGTACTAACCAACGCATTTAGCGGGTCATAGAATTCGGATAGCTGATTTTTAATATGTTTATACGAATCAACCGCAAGTTCTTTCTTTATGGCTGCCTTGGATGCTTCTCTGAGGTTATAAATTGACACGAAGTTAGTAACAATTAAGGCAATCAGAGGCACCCATATCAAAAAATCTACTGGACTCAAACTAGACCACCAAGAATCCGAATGGATATCCGTCTCCTTTTGATCAATATATCCCGTAGGATTTGGCCGTAGGATTGGGGTGATTTCTTCCAATCCATACGTAAAATCATCGTCCACAACCGTAGAACTAGGATCATGATAGCCGATGATTGCTCGATCAAACTTCAGCGCAGGTTGTTGCAAACTCAAAACCTGCATATCACTTGCTGCAGCACTGAAATTTAAAAGAAGTAGCCATCCCAGCCAAATAAAACTAGAGATAATTCTCAGACGACCGAGAAAACACACAACTGTTTTCAACATCCTTTTAATCCATTAAAAATAAAGTAGCAACTGATCACCAAAATCAATTTCTGCCATCAATCGTAAACTATAACCATATAAGTCTGCAACACTTGCCAGACACAGTCAATTATCAACCCGAGAGTTTTAGACTTACAGTCTGACATGCCCAAATATCCAAAATAACTTTACTATTTCCCTACGTACCTGCATCGGCATTTTGCATCACAAGGGTATCAGTAGAGATAGAAATCACATTACAGAAAAAATAATCCCTATAAATCAATAGATTAATATCCGATTCGACTCCTGGTGCCACCATACAAAACAAAACCCTCGTAGAAATACGAGGGCTTTGTTGTTTCTGGCATTCAGAAATCCGACGCCTACCCCCCGTAACCCTGTAGACCGTCTTGACCCTCAACCCGCACACCCAATCTGCCTGCACACCCGCCCGTTACATTTTCACTTCAGCATGAAGTTGACGCTCCCCTCCAGCTACCTATAATGCACCCCAACACACCCGCCAAGCCTAGGTTGACCCAGTCAGCAAGCTCAAATCGTGCGGGTTTTTTTTGCCTGGAGAAAACTACATGAGGCCCTTCGACAAGCCGGCCCTTAGCGTAGAACAGCAATTGGAACTGCTGAAGCAACGAGGCCTGCACGTCGCCAACGACGATCGGGCCATGCGTTTTCTCGAAGTGGTCACGCTGTTTCGCCTGAGCCCCTATATGCGCCCCTTCCAGGAGCCAGACCCTGAACACACCTTCAAGCCCGGTAGCACCCTGAAAGCAGTTGTCGACATCTACCGCTTTGATGGTTCGTTGCGACGCATAACCATGGATGCCATTGAACGTGTCGAAGTCGCCATACGAGCGACTATCAGCAATCACATGTGCCCTAAATATGGGCCTGACTGGATAGCTGACGCGTCAGTCTTCTCCTCGTCATACGCGCATCTCGAGTTATTGCGCCCACTGCGGGAGCAATTGAATAAAGAGCGCAACAAACTCAGACGTGATATTGAGCGCATAAAAAATGGTCGACAGGCCGAAGGGCTCCAGCAACAGCGGATCGAAAACCGCATGCGCGATAACTACTTCCGATACTACGGAGCGACCTATACCCACCCTGAGCTGCCGCCCGCTTGGGCGGTTCTTGAAGAACTCAGCCTTGGGACTGTATCTACCCTCTTCAATGCCATAGGCAGAAGTGCCGATAAGAAAGCTATCGCCGCCAGATTCAATCTGCCTTTCGATGTATTGGCCTCCTGGCTACACACCCTGACTTTCATTCGAAACTGCTGCGCCCATCACTCACGGCTATGGAACCGAGAGCTCTCGATACGACCGGCCTTACCCAAAGAGTGGGTCATCCAAAATGCACCTGCCGACCGGCCTCAGCCCAAGCAGCGGCTATACATCGTATTGACGATACTGGCCTATCTAACCGACTTGATCAGTCCAGACAGCCAGTGGAAGCTTCGCCTGGCCGAAATCATGGATCAGCAGGAACTGGGTTATTTGAGACTCATGGGATTTCCAAATGACTGGAAACGTCAGCACCAATGGTGTTTGGAATAAGGAAGTCAGAAACTGAAGGTGCCGCCTCCACCATCTCCCGATCTAAAAATCCGATCACTTCAAAAAGTGAATGCGCCCACGCTCAATTTTTCGCCACCCGCTTCTTGCTTGATCCGTCCATGGGTACTCCACAATGGTCAGCGTGGTTCCGTTTCAAAACCTAATCCGCAACACCGTGCGCCAAATATTTTTGAGCAACGATCGCCGGTGTTTTTTCCAGTTGCGCTCCCACCACTCATCTTCATTGATGGCGACCTTCAGAATATTACTGCCTGCCACAGCTGCCCCGTGCTGACGAAAAAGCATGGGGAATACGCAATGCTGTTTGATTTGCTGCTTGAACACGACATCGACCGGCTTGCCGGAGTAAGGCGTTTCGGCCAGGACCTGACACCCTTCGCGAGAGATGATGTAGGCATGGAGCGCAACCACTTCACCCCGGGCAACGAATGGGAACCACGTCAGCCACGTTCGGCCCATGCTGTATCCCAGGTGCAGTGACTGGAATTTCTTGCCCCGTACAAACCGATTCACCCATCGGACCTGCGTGGCGCAAAGTTTGTAGGGTTTCGCGTCGTCCTCGAAGATCAGGATTCTTTGCCAATTTTCAGCCAAGGCCAACCTGGCGAGTGCTTGATGCGACTCAAAACAGCCCTGGACCGGGTCGCTGCAGCGTTCGGTAACAAAGAAATCTATCGGATTGGAAATCTGGGTTGCGACTGACTGTTGGAACAAAACACGCCGGTCTTCGCGCTCACTCAATGAAATGCAGAACACGCGATCAACGTCGAAAGAGACCCTTTTTATTGCGGTCCCCATCAACGACGGTCCTCCCTTGGCAGACAGATCGACACGCGATGCAGCTTCAAATACTCCACTCGAAATCCTTCATTGCTCCTCCCGTGACCCCGTGCCACGGAAAAGAGCCAATGATCATCATGAAGTCGCCACTTCGTATGTCAGACGCTTCTGAAAATGCAGCCCCTCACCTCACTTACCCCCAAAAAACAAAGCCCTCGTAGCAATACGAGGGCTTTGTTGTTTCTGCCGTTGCAAAACCAGGTCTTAGTGACCCGCGCTCTGACCGCCATCAACGTGCAGGATTTCGCCGGTGACAAACTTGGCGCCGTCCAGGTACACGACTGCGTTGGCGATGTCATCGATATCACCCATGTGACCGACCGGGTGCAGGGCGCCCAGCGCGGCGTGGGTTTCTTCGCCGTGCATCGGGGTTTTGATGATCCCAGGCGAAACCGCGTTTACCCGAATGCCGCGCTTGGCGTACTCGATGGCCAGGGATTTGGTCGCCGCGTTCAGGCCACCTTTGGTCAGCGAGGCCAGTACCGATGGCACGCCGTCGATGGCGTGATCAACCAGGCTGGTGGTGATGTTGACGACGTGGCCGCTGCCATTTTTTTCCATCTCGGCGATGGCCAGTTGGGTGATGTAGAAGAAGCCGTTGACGTTGACCGACAACACATTGGCGTAGTCTTCAGCGGTGTACTGGGTGAACGGCTTGGCGATGAAGATGCCGGCGTTGTTGACCAGAGTATCGATACGGCCGAAACGGGCGATGGCTTCACGAATCACGCGCTGGGCGGTTTCTGGTTCGCCGATATCGCCTGCCACCGTGAGGATGTCCGGATCGGTGGACGGCTTGATCGAACGCGAAGTGGCGACGATCTGGTAGCCGAGTTCACGGAAGGCCTTGACCATGCCGTCGCCAAGACCTTGGGATGCGCCAGTGATGACGATGACTTTTTTCGAATGGCTCATGATGTATACCTCTAACAATAGTGGGATTTGAAATTCGATGAATCAGGCTTCAGCAGGGGCCGTCGCCATTTGTCTCAACATTTGTTCGTAGTACTCGACCGATTGCGAACCGGACACCAGGTGACGGCCGTTCAACACCATGGCCGGGACCGAATTGATGCCGTGCTGCTGGTAAAACGCCTCAAGCTCACGCACTTCCTCGGCAAAGGCACCTGACACCAGCACCTTTTGTGCACGGGCCTCGTCCAGTCCCGCTTCACCCGCCAACCGCACCAGCGTCTGCTGATCACTCGGGTTCTGGCCTTCGCTGAAGTAAGCGCGAAGCAGGATTTTCTTCAGCGCCACCTGACGCCCTTCCTCCAGTGCCCACAGCAACAAACGGTGAGCGTCGAAGGTGTTGTAGAAGTGCGTGCGCTTCTCCAGATCGAACTTGAAGCCAATGGCCGCACCGCGCTCGATCTGCATCTTTTTGCCGGAAGCGACGTCCTCGGCAGTGCGCCCGTATTTGCGCATCAAGTGCTCGACGGCTTTCTCGCCTTCGGGCGGCATGTTCGGGTTCAGCTCGAACGGCTTGTAAGTCAGCGCTACCGAAACCTCGCCCGCCACGTTCTCGATCGCCTGCTCCAGCGCCGTAGCGCCCAGTGCGCACCATGGGCACACCACATCGGAGATGAAATCGATGGTCACCGACGCCGTCATGACTGCCCCTCCTCCGCCAGTTGCTTGCGGTATTGGGTGGTGGTGATCCCGGCGTAGCCCCAGTTATCGGTGTCGACTTCCTCGATCACAATGTGGGTCAGGTCTGGGCGCTTGTTGAGGACGCGCTCCAGTGTTTCAGTGATTTCGGCGATCACCTGAGCTTTCTGCTCAGTGGTAACGCCGTCGCGGGTGATGCGTACGCTTACGAAAGGCATTGAGGAATCTCCAGTGACCTGCCCGTCGGGGTGATGGGTAGGTGTTGGAGCTCAATGTAGGGAGTTCGCTGGAGGGGATAAAGGTGGGGACGGGAACATCATTAGTTACGTGGTGTAATGAGTATCCATTGCCGGTAATAGCCAGCACTTTACGCTCGGCGGCCAATATTGAACTTGAAAAGGTCGAGCAGTTGGGAAGCCTGGCTTAGGCAATTTTCAACAAAATTTCGTCTGCGGAAGGTGATGCCAGGGGAATTTTCTCAATCGATGCGGCCGCTGAATATTCGAAGGCTGTAGGTCGAGAGGTGCGTATTGAGGAAATTCAGCCGGTTGTTATTGCACCAGTTGCCGAGAATATCGTCATGCGACGGGGCTGGAATTTATGCGATTACGGATCAGTTTATTCAAGAAATTTGGTTGGAGGAGAGAGCGTTGATCGAGGCGAGTTAGGGGAACAGAGTTCGACTCCAAAATCGATCATTGCCTTCTCCTATAGAGCCACTATAAATTCGAGAGCATTGTAGTCTCTGGAATAAAAGAGAGCCTTGGTATATTTGCACGCAAACAATCCCGAGTGAGTTCCGCGTGATGTTCGCGACACTTACATTACACAGGAGGGGTACGCGCTGCCCCCTGAACCTTCATTACATAATACAACATATTATTTTGATGAAACCTCCGTGGCGTACTGCTTAAGAGAGTCATAAACTTTTTGCTCATACACCCCGGGTGAAAAAGGAACCGAGTTTGAAAAATAGGTATTCCCACGAACATCAACAACATAAATAGTGGCAGGCGAAACATTACCTAAGAATGTTTTAAAACGCTGCCTATCTGCCGGATTCATTGTTTGCAATTCATCTGACTGAAAGCGAACCACCTTGAACGATTTTGATTGCAATTCAGCTAAATTGGACGACGTTTCATATCCGCTAAGCTTCATACTTACATCAAGATAATTTCCGTCCCCTAGATTTGCTCGCAGCAGACCCTGCGGCTTCAAAGATGTCGCTCCCGCCCCCCGATTTCCTATCGCCGCGGTAACTTCTAGCCGTGCCAAGTCAGGCAGTACGGTTGTTTGATATGAATTCCACTGCTTCTCTGCCTTTTCCAGAAGTACCGCAAGATTAGTGTTTCTATCTCGCCCGTCCTTAATGAGTTTTTTGGCCTTTTCACGCAAAAATGCTATACGACTTGAACTACCTTGTAACTCCTCATCATTTGAAAAGAACGGATTGATTTTACTTATCAGCTCCGTCAGAGACAACTCCTCATTTGCCCCCGAAGCAATATCACTTAACTGACGATCTGCTCGATCAACTTCTACAGTAGCCGAATCAAGACTATTTCTTTTTATTTGCAATTGACGCTTTATTTCTTCCACCGAAGTGCCATTATCTTGCCTGGGAAAAATCCTACTATTAGCATCCAATAACTCAGCAAGACTAGAAAGCTCTGTAATACGAGGTAGATCCAGTGGTTTTGAACTGGTCGTCGTCACCGACGTAATCTCAACGGTGACATCCGGCTGCTTGAAATCAGTAAAATTTGCCGCGAATGCTATGACCGCAACAATAACACCTGTAAAAAACTTCCATGTGGAATTTATTATTTTCTTTAGCCCACCTAAAAAATAACTCATTAGAATTATCCTCCCTACACACTGTTATTAGCATAAGGCCGTGAATGATTCTGCCTGTTAAAGCTTACAGACACATAGCATAGCTGTAGATTTTGACATCTGGTCGTCTACAGCTTTTAAAAAGATAAACCTGAGAAAACAGCTATAGTTGAAGGTTGTGTTTGTAAGCTATTAACGACGCTCCATGATCTAAATCACAGGCATGAAAAAGCCCCGAGACCATCGGGGCTTTTTGCATTTCGGCTGTCCTGATACTTGAGGTCTTAACGTGTCGCAATTTTCCACTTTTTGCGACACGTCTTGGGAACATGTCGCTGGGGACGACATGTTGGCGACACGTGTTACCAAAAATGGATTTTGGCGACATGAGTGCTGTGGTGAGGGAATGTGCGTGTTGGGTATCAGATTTTTGGGGCAGCTACGCAGCCCAACGCGAGCAAGCTCGCTCGCCACAAAAAGCAGGAAATCAGGCGACGTCCACGGTTTCCACAGTGATTTGCGCAATCGCGTGAAACGGCGCTAGCGCGGCTTCATCGGCGGAGGCACCGGTGATCAACCGCCACTCCCGCTCGATCGGCGTCCAATGTTGCTGGCGAGCGCGACCCAGTTTGTCGGTGTCGGCGAGGACGACGATTTGGGCGGCACGTTTGATGATGCACTCCTTGAGATACGCCTGCTGCGCACTCGCTTCGCACAAGCCGAATTCCGCGACGACGCCGTCCGCGCCGAGGAAGGCTTTGTCGACGCTCAACCGGCTCAATGTCAGCTCTGCCAGCGGTCCCAACGTGCTCATGCTCGAACCGCGCAAATCGCCGCCGATCAAGGTCAGGCGAACACCGGGTGCGTTGGCCAGGGTCATCACGGCGAGCAGGTTGTTGGTGACTACGTGCACGTCCTGGCGCGAGCACAGGTGATGGGCCAGTGCGGCGCAGGTGGTGCCGCCGTCGAGCAGGACGGTGTCGCCGTCCTGAACGTGGGCCGCTGCTGCAAGGGCGATGGCGTCTTTCTGTTCCCACTGGCTGGTCTTGCGCTCTTCCAGCGAGGCTTCCGGCTCATGGACGCCCACCACCGCGGTGGCGCCGCCATAGGTGCGGACCAGGTGCCGCTGTTTGGCGAGCATGGTCAGGTCGCGTCGCACGGTTGCTTCCGAAACCCCGAGCGCCGCGCTCAATTGCTCGACGTTGGCATCACCGATGCGCACGAGTTCGAGGATGGCGCGGTGGCGTTCGGACACTTTCATGGCGGGTCTCGTTGTTGGGACGGTGGTCGATCTTACACGACAGCGCCGCCGCCGCTCATCCCCGTCGCGTGGCCAGCTCCGCACCCTGACGCAGTGCTTCGAGCAGGCTGCGTTCATCGGCGATGCCCTTGCCGGCGATATCGAAGGCGGTGCCGTGGTCGACCGAGGTACGGATCACTTCCAGGCCCACAGTCACGTTCACCCCGGCTTCCAGCCCCAGCACTTTGACCGGGCCATGACCCTGGTCGTGATACATCGCCACCACCAGGTCGAAGTCACCGCGTCCAGCGCGGAAGAACAGCGTGTCGGCCGGCAACGGGCCGGTCACGTCGAGGCCACGTTCCTGCAGCAGCTTCACCGCCGGGATGATTTTTTCTTCCTCTTCGCCATAACCGAACAGGCCGTTTTCACCGGCATGCGGGTTGATCCCGCACACGCCAATTCGCGGGCGGGCGATGCCGGCCTTGATCAATGTGGCGTTGCCGCGCTCGATGGTGCGCTGGACCAGGCCCGGCTCGATCTTGCGGATCGCGTCGATGATGCCGATGTGGGTCGTGACGTGGATCACCCGCAGCTGCGGCGCCACCAGCATCATCGACACTTCGTCGACGTGGGTCAGGTGCGCGAGCATTTCAGTGTGACCAGGGTACTTGTGACCGCCGGCGTGCAGCGCTTCCTTGTTCAGTGGCGCGGTGCAGATCGCGTCGATCTGCTTGGCCTCGGCCAGCTCCACGGCGCGGGCGATGTACTGATAGGCGGCGTCCCCGGCAATGGGCGACAGCTCGCCGAAGGGCAAGTCATCGGGGATCAGGTCGAGGTCGATGCAGTCGATGGTGCCGGCCTCGTAGCGCGCCTGGGAGGCGTCTTCGATGCGGCGCACTTTGGCGCTGCCGCCGACGATCACATTGGCCTGCTCCAGGCGTCGCGCGTCGCCGATCACCAGCGGCCGGCACTGTTGGTAGACGATGTCGTGGGTCAGGCTCTTGACGATGATTTCCGGACCGACACCCGAAGCGTCGCCCATGGTGATGCCAATGATGGGGAGATAGTTGCTCATAGTGTTCATTCGAGTCCCTGGATTCGTGGGCGTTGGAGCTGGGAGCGATCGTTGATGTCGCTCAGGTGTTGCCATGCCGCATACAAGGCGCGGTCTGTGCCGAACGCGCCTGCCTTGGTAATGATTGCCGGGCGATAGCCGTGGCGGGAGGCGCTGGGCCGACCGAAAGCCACGCCCGCTTCGACTTCCGCCAGCAGTTGCAGGCTGTCGATGCCGACGGTGGTCAGAATGGCCCGCGCCGTCTCGCCGCCCGTGGCGATCAGGCCGCCGACCTTGGCGAAGTGCGGTTCGACCATCTCAGCCAGCATGGTTGAAAGGTGCGCCCCTTCTTGCGGGTCGAACGCTTCGTCGCGGCCGATGCGCAGCAGAAGGTCACTCCAGCCTTCGAGCTGTTCGCCGATGCGGGCCTGCCAGGTCGCCCAGTCTGGATGCTTGCTGCCTTGGCGCAGAACGGCGGGCGGAACGATCAATTCGCTCAGTCCAGCCTGCGTTTTCAATACCGTGCATTGCCGCTCACAGACGCCGGAGAGGCTGCCAACCATTACTAGAGTCGACGCCGGATTTTTCTCGCTATCGGTGCTGTCGATACGCTGATTCGATGTATGGAAAAAGTCGGGCAGTTGGGCGATTTCCCGCGCCAGACCACCCGAGCCAATCCAGAACAGTGCTTGGTCCAGTGTCGCGGTCAAACGCGCCAGGGTCAGCAAATCGTCTTCGGTCTGTGCATCGACGATCACTGCCTGCGTATTACTGCGGGCGAGTTCGGCGAAATAATGCGCGAGTGCATCCGGGTCGCCGCGCAGGGTATAGAGGTCCAGTTTTGCGGTACTCAGGCCGGTGGCGACGAGCATGGCTTCGACATCCGCCGGGCGGTCGGCGTTTTCCAGCTTCCAGGTATCGGTGGTCTCCAGCGGCTGGCCGTTCACGAATACCCGACCGCCGCGCAGCGTGCGCCCGGTGGCGGGGAATGCCGGGGCGACGATGGCCAGCCCCGCCAACGGTTGCAGGGCGGCGACTTCCGCCGCCCAGTTACCGCGCAAGGTCGAATCGATTTTCTTGTACAACCGTTGCCCGGGTTTACGCAGCGCCTTGAACGCCGCGACAGTGCGCTCGGCTGCCTGCTCGGGCGACAGGCGTCGCGTGTCGGTATCGGCGGCGATTACCTGCGCATCCGGCTGATCGTTCAAGGCGTCGAGCGTCACCACGGTCTGCAGCCCGACACTGGCAAAGCCGATGGCGCAATCCGCCGCGCCGGACAGATCGTCGGCGATGATCAGAATACTCATCGCAAGGCTTCCCGCTTTTGCGGTTTGAGGTCCGGCTCGGGGACCACGGCGGCGTTGCGCTGCTGCACGCGTTTGGCGACGGCAGCGGTGAGTATCGGCGCCAGGATCGCGGTCACCACAACGCAGGCGGCTACCAGTATGGTCGCGCTCTTGGCCGCCTCGGCGTAGACCGGGTTTGCGGCTGCAATCAGCGCAGGTACGGCGGCGGCATTCCCGGCAGTGGTGGCTGCCGCAACACCCGCGACACCAGTGCCACCGGTCAAACGATCAGCAAAAAACAGCGGGATACCGGTCAGCACGACAACCGCGACACCCATGGCGAGGCCCAACAAACCGGCTTGCCACACGTTATGCAGATCCAGGCTCGCACCAAGGGCCAGGGCGAAGAACGGGATCATCACCGGCACGGCCTTGGCCAGGAAGTCACGCATGTCACGGTCGAGGTTGCCCAGCAACATGCCGAGGGCCAGCGGCAGGATGCTGCCCACCAGCGTCGGCCAGGGAAAGGCTGACAGACCGGCAATACCCAGCGTGACCATCGTCAGAAAGGGCCCCGACTCCAGCGACATCACCGAATAGGCACCGACATCTTCGGAGCGGCCGTACTGCCCCATCAACGCCATATACAAGCCGCCATTGGTGTCGTTCATCGCAGCGACCACCGCCAGTGTGGAAATGCCGGCGAACAGTCCTGACGAAATTGGCTGCTCACCCAGGAATTGCCCGAGCACGATGCCCAGCAGCATGGCGATGCCGACTTTGGTGATGAGCAGCGTACCGCCCTTCTTGAGCAGATAAGGCGTGGCCTTGATATTGATGCTCGCGCCCATGCACACGTAGAACACCGCCAGAATGGGCAATGCACCGGTGAACAACGCGTTGGTGAAAGAACCGAAAAACTTGGGGGTGTCAGGCGTGAAGGTTGCGACCAGCGAGCCGATCAGCAGGGGCACGATCATCATGCCGCCGGGGATGCGTTCAATGGTGCGCTTGATAGGAATCTGGGCCACGAGGGTCTCCTTTTATAATTGTTTGGTAAGACGTGTATCACCTCGAAACTGACTGAACTGATCATGAAATGATTAGCTCAGTCAAAATAATCTTAGGGCATTGCCTCATTTTGCGCAATTCAATCAACAAGAATGCTCATTTCGATCATCCAAGGTGAAAACCGTGACGGCGGTAGACCATTGCATTGCTCCTGAGGCGCAGACCAGAGCCTGCAGCGCCCATAAAAAAGCCCCGAACCAGTCGGGGCTTGTTTTTTCCCGGCCTTGAATCAGGCCTCGATAACGCAACCGATCATCAGAAAATGTTGATCGGGTAATCCACGAACACACGCACTTCGTTGCCGCTGACGTTGTATTCGCTCGATTTCTGCGACACGCGCAGGATGGAGCTACGCAGTTTTACGCTCAGGTCTTTGGCCGGGCCGCTTTGCACGACGTACTTGAACTGGTTGAAGATTTCACGCTCGGTACCGCCCTCGCTGGTGGACGTGGTGATGTTGTCACCGCGCACGTAGGCGAAGTTGTAGCTCAGGCCCGGAACACCGAAGGTGCTGAAGTCCAGGCCGTAGCCCAGTTGCCAGCTGCGTTCGTCTTCGGCGTTGAAGTCGGACCAGTAGGAGTTGGCCAGGTAGATGGTGTTGCCACCGTCGCCGACGCGGTTCTGATCTTTCTGGTAGCCACCGTACGGGTAGCCCAGGTTGCTGTCGCCGGTGCTGCGCTGGTAACCGAGGGTGAACGAGTGCGGGCCGGTGGCGTAGATTGCTGCCAGGCTCCAGATTTTGTTGTCGTCGCCTGTAGCACCGACGTCTTCAGCATAGGAACTGTCCAGCTTGGTGCGGTAGCCGTTGAAGTCCAGGGTCAGGGACTGATCCTTGGCCAGCGGGAACACATAGTTGGCGTTCACGTATTGCTTCTTCAGCACGTCTTCGACGTCGGAGGCGTACAGGGAAGCCTTGAACTGTTCGGTGAACTGGTAGCTGCCGCCCAACACGTTGATCGACTTCAGGCCACCGCTGTCGTGGCCTTCAGCGCTTTTACGCGATTCGGCGGTGAAGCGACCGGCGTTCAGCTCCAGGCCCTTGATCTCCTTGGAGGTGATCAGGGTGCCGGTGTAGCTTTCCGGCAGCAGACGCACAGTGTCGTAGCTCAACACCGGCAGGGCCGGCATCTGGTCGCCGTAGGTCAGCGTGGTGCTGGAGAGACGGAACTTGACGGCGGCGCCAGCTTTGGCGAGGTCGTCAGCTGCGCTGCCGCTGTCACCTTGTTTAAAAAAGTCGATGCCTTGTGCGCCGCTTTTGCCCTTGCCACCGTCCAGACGCAGTGCGTACAGACCGAAGGCATCCACCCCCACGCCCACGGTACCTTGGGTGAAACCGGACGAGAACGTGCCGATAGCCGCTTGGCCCCACTCGGCTTTATCGTCCCGGCCATCTTTGAAATCACGGTTCATGTAGGCGTTGCGCAGCAGCACTTTGAGGCTGCTGTCTTCGACAAATCCCTTGGATTCGGCCTGGTCGTTAGCCATGGCCTGTGAAGCGCTCAAAATCCCCAGAGCGATCAGGCTGATTCGCTTGTTCAACATTTTATTTTCCTTATTACGGGTTGAAACGCGCTGTGTCGAACGGCTGAAACGGCACTATCGCGCTCTTTTTTCATTCCGCAAACAAAAAAGCCCGCCCACGATCACTCGCGGCGGGCCTTTTTATTATTTTAGGGTCATGGCGGTCTGCCACAGGCGTTGGCCGAATCGTAGCCGTGCCCTTAACGATGTGTCAATTTCATGAATCGTCTGGAATTAGGCGAAAATCGTCTAAGAAATGACTTTACGCGGCAGAATCATTCAATTCCGTTCCGTTTATTTAACCGTTGAATCACCCAGCATCGAGCTGAAAGTAACAAAATAGACACAATTAGAAACAATCCATCAGGGGAACCAATAAAGAATAATTAACAGAAGTAAATAGCAAGCATTACCATTCGCACCGCTTCAGCTGCCCCCTAAAAATCCTACGGATGCGTTTTTCAATGCCTGCCCCTTTTCGCGTTTTGCCCTGCAGTCTTGGGCTTTCTGCTTTGCTGTCTGCCGGTTTTTCCTACGCTGCACCTACCACTTTACCCGCCACCGCCATCAGCGCCGAAGCCGAGGCCGATGACCCGCGCGTGAAAGAAACCAACACCGCGACCCGCACCAACACGCCGGTGCGCTATGTGCAACAAGCCATCGACTCGATCAAAACCGCGAACGTCGTCGATTACGGCACCAACGATCTGGGCACCGCCCTCAGTGGCATTCCCAACGTCAGCAGCGGTGCTGACACCCGCTTCGACAGCCTGCGCATCCGCGGTTTTGACGCCAGCAACGACTTTTATCTCGATGGCATCCGCGACGACAGCCAGTACGTGCGCGACTTGCACAACATCGAACGCATTGACGTGCTCAAGGGGCCGGCCGCCGTGTTGTACGGCCGTGGCAGCCAGGGCGGGATCGTCAACCGGGTGAGCAAGCTGCCGGAATTCGGCCGCCGCTCAACCCTCGAAGCACAGGGTGGCAGCGACGATTTGCGTAGCCTCTACGCCGACCTCAGCACCGACCCTTCCGAGAACATCAGCCTGCGCCTGAACATGGGCAACATGGACCAGAACAGCTTTCGCGATGGTGTGAGCGGCAATCGCCAATTGTTCGCGCCGTCGATGAGCTGGCAACTGACTCCCGACCTGAACTGGCTGGTGCAGTACGAATACAGCCGCTATAACCGTACGCCGGATCGCGGTATTCCCGGGGTAAACGGCCGGCCAGCGGATGTAGACCGCGATACGACCTACGGCAGCGAACACGATTTCATCGATGACAAGTCGCAATCCCTGCGTTCGAAACTCACCTATGAACTCAGCGACAACTGGCAGCTGCGCCAGACCCTGGGTGTGTTCAAGCTCAACAGCGATTTCGACAACACCTACCTGACCGGCTATACCCCGGCGACCAACCGGGTCACGCGCCAGCGCTGGCAACAGGACCTGACCACCCGCAACGTCTACAACAACGTTGAGCTGGAAGGCGGTTTCGATACCTTCGGCCTGGAGCATCGCCTGCTGACCGGGATCGAGATCGGCAGCCAGCGGCGCGATCCGACCTTGTACACCGCCGCCACCAGCGGACCGGGCAGCTCGCCTGTACCGTCGCTGGACCTCAACAACCCCAATCGCGATTTGCGCCACACCGGGCGCATGCAGGTTTCCAGCAGCTCACACACCGAGGTCGAAAGCCGCGCGGTGTATGTACAGGATCAGCTGCAACTGAACGATCAATGGCAATTGCTCGCCGGTTTGCGCTACGACACGTTTGACATCGAATCGACCAACAAGCTGCGGGGCATTTCCGAAGACCGCGACAGCCACAGCACCAGCCCCCGTGTAGGACTGGTCTGGACGCCGCTGCAGAACCATTCCTTCTACGCCTCCTGGTCGAAGACATTCTCGCCGGTCGGCGGTGGTTTGATCGGCATCACGCCGGGCGCCGCGGGTAACACCAACGACCTCAGTCCCGAGCTGACCCGGCAGAAAGAAATCGGCGTGAAGAGCGACTGGCTGGACGATCGCCTGAGCACCACACTGGCGATCTACGAACTGGAACTGTACAACCGCCGCACCAGCGACCCGAACAACCCGACCATCACCCTGCTCTCCGGCCTGCAACGTTCACGCGGGATCGAGCTGACCGCCACCGGCAAGATCACCGGCAACTGGTACGTGCGCGGCGGCGTGGGCGTGCAGGACGCAACAGTCGAAAAGGACAACAACGGCTTTGAAGGCAAGCGCATCAGTAACGTGGCCAAGCACAACGGCAGCCTGTTCCTGACCTGGAAACCGGAAATGGGCTGGTACGCCGAGACCGGATTGACCCTGGTGGGCGACCGTTATGCCGATAACCTCAACACCACGGTCCTGCCGGGTTATGGGCGCTGGGACGCATTGACCGGGTTCCGGCACAAGGATTGGGATTTGCGCGCAGCGCTGAACAACATCACCGACAAGACGTATTACTCCTCGGCGACCAGTGCGGCACAGATACAGCCGGGGGAGCCGCGTAGCGTGGTGGTCACTGGAACCTACAGTTTCTAAAACTACTGCATAACCCTGTGGGAGCGAGCCTGCTCGCGAAAGCGGTGGGTCAGTCGACATCGATGGTGGCTGACACACC
>NZ_JBSVWS010000015.1:0-58252 GCF_054071155.1 Pseudomonas sp. SDO5532_S415
ACAAGGACGAAGAGGCGCCGATCTTCCAGGTGGCCGATTACGGCCTGGTGGCGGACCTGTTTGAAGCGATTCCAGAAATGGCCGCCCTGGCCTGACCACTGACCGACGGGAGCGATGACTATGAGCAATTCCGATTTTTCAGCCTGGATTGGACGTCGCCAGGAAAGCCAGGACCGGATCAGTTTCACCCTGGTCAAACGCATCGCCGCGACGTTTGGCGAGCCGGCACCACAACCCGGAGAACCGCTGCCGCCTTTGTGGCACTGGGCTTTTTTTCAGGAACCGGTCACTGCCGAGGAGTTGGGTCCGGACGGTCACCCGGCGCTCGGGGGATTCCTGCCTCCAGCCCACAATCGCAATCGCATGTGGGCGGGCAGCCGAATCGATTTTTACCAACCGTTGAAGGTGGAAGCTGACGTGACCTGTGTCTCGACCATTCTCAACGTCGAAGAAAAGCACGGTCGTACTGGCTCCTTGCTGTTTGTCACGGTTCGCCATGAGTACTTCCAGGACGGCCAGCGCGTTCTGCAAGACGAACAGGACATCGTCTATCGAGAACCCACCCCGCCTAAATCGAACAGCACCGAAGCGCCGCCGCAAAGCCAATGGCAGGCGCGGGTCGAACCCTCCCCGACCCTGCTGTTTCGCTATTCCGCCGTCACCTTCAACGGCCATCGAATTCACTACGACTGGCCCTACGTCACCGAGGCCGAAGGCTATCCGGGACTGGTGGTGCATGGTCCATTGATCGCCACCCTCAACTTGCGAGCTTTTACCAAGGCACATCCAAAAGCACGCCTGGAGCGCTTCACCTTTCGTGGTGTCCGTCCCTTGATTTCGCCTCAACCTTTCGAGGTGGGTGGACGCTTGATCGACAGCGGCAAGGCGCAAGTCTGGGCAGGCAATCAGGACGGTATTGCACAGCTTGGCGAAGTCCGGTTCAGTCAGGGAGATACACCATGAATACAACCATCGTTCGCTCCGCGCTGTTCGTACCGGCGACTCGCCCGGAGCGTATCCCGAAAGCCATCGCCACCGGTGCGGACCGGGTGATTGTCGACCTGGAAGATGCCGTGCAGGAAAACCTCAAGGAACAGGCCAGGGATAACCTTGACTACTTCTTGAGTGAACATCCGGATGCCCGGATTCTGGTACGAGTGAACGCGCCGGACCACTGGGCACACGCTTGGGATCTGGCGCTGTGCCAACGGCACGCCGGTGTGATCGGCATCCTGCTGCCCAAAACCGAAACCGCGGCGCAAGTGCTCACTGCCGCCGATACCGGTAAACCGATCTGGCCCATCATCGAGAGTGCCAGGGGACTGGCCGGACTCCGCGCCATTGCCGAGGCAAAGGGTGTTGAGCGTTTGTCGTTCGGCAGCCTCGATCTGGGCCTGGATCTGAACCTGACCACTGGCAGCCGGGCCGCCGAAGAGATCCTGAGTCATGCCCGCTACGCGGTTCTGCTGGCAACCCGGGTAGCCGGCCTCGCGCCTGCGCTGGACGGGGTGTTTCCTTCCATACAGGACAGCGCCGGTTTGCACTGCGCCATTCAATTTGCTCGTGACATGGGTTTTGGCGGTGCGCTGTGCATTCACCCAAGCCAGGTAGCAATCATCCATCAAGCACTGAAGCCCAGTCTTGAGGAGCTGCATTGGGCGCAACGCATTATGGATGCCGCGAGTACGGGCGAAGGTGTCTTCGTCCTCGATGGGCAAATGATCGATGCGCCGGTCATTGGTCGTGCACAAACCATCCTGGCGCGCGCGACCTGAATAACTCCGGCTCTTTGGCTTCGAGCAATACATCCTTCCCTATCACGCAGGACGGTGTCATGACCAACGTATCCAGCCTCACCCATGCCATCTCGATCAATCCCGCCAACGGTGAGCAGATCGCCTTCTACCCGTTCGAGTCCGATTCGGCACTGCAAGCCGTACTGTCGCGTGCTGCGGCCGGGTTCCACGTCTGGCGCCATGTGCCCATTGCGCAACGTTCGCAACTGTTGATCGCTCTGGCCAAGACCTTGCGTGAAAACGCAGCAGTCACGGCGAACAGGATCACCCTGGAAATGGGCAAGCCGATCACCCAGGCACGCGGTGAAATCGAGAAGTGCGCGCAACTCTGTGAGTGGTACGCCGAACACGGTCCGGCCATGCTGACGGCCGAGCCGACCTTGGTCGAGGGTAGCAAGGCGCGCATAGAATATCGTCCACTGGGGCCGATTCTCGCGGTGATGCCGTGGAACTTCCCGATCTGGCAGGTGCTGCGCGGTGCCATTCCAGCGCTGATCGCGGGTAACACTTACGTGCTCAAACATGCACCCAATGTGATGGGGTGCGCGTATTGGCTTCTCGAAGCCTTCAAGCAAGCCGGCTTTCCCGAAGGTACGTTCGAAGTCATCAACGTGACGCCGGACGGCGTTTCCAAGGCAATCGCAGATCCACGCATCGCCGCGGTCACCCTCACCGGTAGCGTCAGGGCCGGTATGGCCATCGGCGCACAGGCGGGTGCAGCGCTGAAAAAATGCGTGCTGGAACTGGGCGGTTCCGATCCGTTCATTGTGCTTGATGATGCAGACCTCGACGCCGCTGTGAAAGCCGCGGTGATCGGCCGATATCAGAACACCGGGCAAGTCTGCGCCGCCGCCAAACGCCTGATCGTCGAGCAAGGCGTTGTAGAGCAATTCACGCGCAAATTCGTCGAAGCCACGCGCCAACTGAGCGTCGGCGATCCGCTGTCCCCCGAAACGTATATTGGGCCGATGGCGCGCTTTGATTTGCGTGATGAACTGGATCAACAAGTGCGCAACACGCTGGAAGAAGGCGCAACGCTGTTGTTGGGCGGGAAGATGGCTGAAGGTTGCGGCAATTTCTACGAGCCCACGGTCCTGGCAAACGTCACCGATCAAATGACCTCGTTCAAACAGGAGCTGTTTGGCCCGGTCGCATCGATCATCACCGCGCGCGATGCGACCCATGCGCTGGAACTGGCCAATGACAGCGAATTCGGCCTGGCTTCCACCATTTACACTGGCAACGTTGAACTCGCCCAGCAAATGGCCGGCAGGCTGGAAACTGGCGGTGTTTTCATCAATGGCTACTGCGCTACCGATCCACGCGTCACTTTCGGCGGTGTGAAAAAAAGCGGCTTCGGTCGAGAGTTATCGCATTTTGGCGTGCGCGAATTCTGCAATGCGCAGACTGTCTTGCTGGACCGTCACTGACAGAGAAGCTGACTCCTTGTAGAAACCGGCCCCTTTGCGCTATTTCATCATCAAGTCGGCCAGCTCATGTTCGCGCCGGGCAACGTCCTCTTCCACCGCACGCACTTCGCGCATGTAAGCCTCCACGGCGGGAGGCAGCGAACGCTCCTTGAGAGAGATAAAACCGTAACGGGTGTACGACGCCTGATCGTGGAGCGGCAGCGGTACGATTTCACCCGCCAGCAGCTCCCGCTCGAAGGCCGACAAAGTACCCACCGCCAGTGCATTGCTGTTTGCCACGAATTGAACAATCTGCATGGGGACGTCAATTTCAATCGCAGGCACGAAATCGCCAGTCACTGTGTCATAGGCGCCGGCGCAGCCTAACGTCGCGGGCAGCAAAACGCCGGCCAGACGGAACGGAATACGCGACGCCACCCAAGGATAATCGAGGGTTTGCGCTCGCTTCAAAGAACGTTGCGAAAGCAGCGGATGGCCGGGCCGGCAAAACAGTCGCCCCTCATGTTCACCCAATAGCTCACAATTGAATTCCTCACCACCTTGCAAGGCGCTGATTTCAGCAATCCCCAGATCCACTGCGCCGCTGGCGACCTGCTGCGCAACCTCTCGCCACCCGGCGACATGGGCCGTCACATTGAGGTGCGGATGTCGGGCGTGCAACCGGGCAATGGCCGGATAGCCGCTGATGACACTGGGGTACGGCCCCAATGCCACTTTGAGTGTGCCGATGTCACCAACCGCCAGCAGCGCAATGTCCCGCCGAAGGTCCTCTTCGGCCATCAATAGGCGCTGGCTCTTTCTCTGCAGCACTTGACCAAACGCCGTCAGGGTCACGCCGTCGGTGCGTCGATCGAACAGCGTGACGCCGAGTTCCTGCTCCAGCAGCTGAATACTTTTACTGAGCGCTGGTTGCGAAACGCCCAACGCTTTGGCTGCATGACCAAAATGGGCATGTTCAATCAGTGCCAGGAACTGGCGTAAGCGGCGCGGGGTCATGGCATAACCTTTATGTTATCGAAATCGAATAAAACGGAATTTTTCGTAATCAGATGAATATGCTATTCCTTGCCGGGCGGGTCAAGACAAGCAAGAACAAACCCGTGCCATCAACGGCATCGACACTCCTGGCGAAGGAACACTTCATGAATAACAAGACCCTCAGTTGCGCTCTGGCCATCGCACTGTCTACGGGCTTCAGCCCCACCCTTTTTGCTACTCAGACAACTGCCGTGCCGGCCGCGATCGAGCATTTCGATAACAAAGGAAAATCGCCGTCGACGTACACCATTGAGTTTCAGAAAGGTGTGCGCGAAACGCTTCCTTTTGCAGACAAGCGCGATTTTGAAGAAGCCAAAAAAGGCTTCATCGCAGCACCGCCCTACAACAAGATCATGGCCGAAGCGGGGAACGTCGCCTGGAATATGGGCAGCTACAACTTCCTGCTGGACGGCAAGGACTTCGACACGGTCAATCCGTCGCTGCAGCGCCAGGCCTTGCTCAACATGGCCTATGGTCTGTACGAGGTGGTGCCGGACAGGATCTACCAGATACGCGGCTTTGACCTGGCCAATATCACGTTCATCAAGGGCGAAACCGGCTGGATAGTTTTCGACACCCTGACCTCAAAGGAAACCGCCCGGGCGGCGCTGGAATTCATCAATGAAAAACTGGGCAAGCGCCCGGTAGTGGCTGTGGTGATTTCTCACTCCCACGCGGACCACTTCGGCGGTGTCCGTGGCGTTATCGAGGAAGCGGACGTGCGCAGCGGCAAGGTCGCGCTGATCGCCCCCGTGGGCTTCATGGAACATGCGGTGGCTGAAAACGTTTACGCCGGCAATGCCATGACCCGACGGGCGTTCTTTCAATACGGCCTGCTTTTGCCGCGCAGCCCCTACGGTCATGTCGACATGGCCATCGGAAAAAACGCCGCCGCCGGCAACATGGGCCTGATCGAACCCAATCGATACATCGAAAAGGATTTCGAAAGCCTGACAATCGACGGGGTACAAATGGAGTTCCAGAACACGCCTGGCACCGAAGCACCGTCGGAAATGAATACCTGGTTCCCGCAATTCAAAACGTTCTGGGCGGCCGAGAACATCACCGGCACCATTCACAACATCTACACCCTGCGCGGTGCTTTGGTTCGTGATCCGCTGGTGTGGTCAAAGCACATCAACAACGCCCTGTATCGCTACGGCCAGCAGGCTGATGTGATGCTCGCCGCGCACAATTGGCCGCGCTGGGGCAATGAACGGATCCAGGAAGTGATGCGCGCACAGCGCGATGCCTATGCCAACCTGAACAACGCCGTCCTGCACGCGGCGAACCAGGGCGTCACCATCAACGAGATCCAGAATGTCTACAAGTTGCCCGAGAGCCTGAAGAAGAACTGGGCGACGCATAGCTATCACGGCTCGGAAGAACACAACAGCCGCGCGGTGATCAACCGATACCTGGGTTATTGGGATGCCAACCCGGCCACGCTGATGCCGCTGTCACCGAAGGATTCGGCACCGCTGTACGTTGAAATGATGGGTGGCGCAGCAAAGATCATGGCCAAGGGCAAAGCCTTGTTCGATGAGGGCAAATACCGCGAAGCTTATGAAATTCTCAATAAGCTGGTGTATGCCGAGCCGCAAAACAGCCAGGCCAAGGACCTGCTGGCGGATGTCTATGAGCAGGTAGGCTATCAGAAGGAAAGTGCCGGCGTACGCAACAGCTTCCTTGCGGCTGCCTATGAATTGCGCCACGGAATGCCCAAGGGCCTGCCGCCAAAATCCGGCGGCCCCGACACGATCCGCGCCATGAGCACAGAGTTGTGGCTCGAATATCTCGGCATCGCCCTGGACGGCAGCAAGGTTGCGGACTTGCACTTCGTCCTGAACCTCAAGACGCCGGACAATGGTGAACAATTCGTGGTGGAGCTGAGCAATTCAACGCTGACCAGTCTCAAGGGCCAGCAGGCAAAAAACGCCGATCTGACCCTCACCCTCGATCGCTCGGCGCTTGAAGGCGTGATGGCGAAGCAGACCAGCCTCGATCAGCTGGTCGCGCAAGGCAAGGCGACCTTTGAAGGCGATCCCAAACCGTTCGCCCGGCTGATGGCCGCCATGACCCCGTTCACCCCGGACTTTGAACTTCTACCGGGTACAAAGCAGTAACGCCAATTGTGCGGTTAACTCTGCCAATGGACAGGCAACCTGGCGCGTCTGCGGCTTGGACGCGCCCACTCAACACCTGGTTTCGCCAGGGTTTTATTGAACCCCGCACAAATCTATCGACGGTCAAGTCAGCTAAACGCGCTTGCAACGTAGCCCCGTGCCAGGGTGAATCCTTCGCAACGCGACAGCAGAAACACTACGCGGTACTTCTCCGGCAGATCCCCAAGCGCAGTGGCCCGGGAAATGTGCCCGGGCGCCATCTCATTTGATAAATAATCTCAAATGCGTACAAACCACATTACAGATTAATTCACATATGCGTATGATATAGATTCTCAATAACAGCAAACCAAATGTGAGTCCGCATGACCGCTCTCCTCTCCCTGTGTTCACAAAATCCCGTTACGCCGCGTTCGCCTTCGACCGTGCGCCCGTTGGCTCTCGCCGTGCACATGCTGGCAGCCGGCATCGCCATCACTGCGCCTTATGTGCAGGCGGCGGAACAGACTGAGCAGACCGAGACGGGAGGTGCCTTGAACCTGGCGCCTATCGCTATCACAGAGACTGCCGCCCGTGAACGCAGCGCCGTGACCGAAGACACCCACTCGTACACGACAGAGGCTGCACGCACGGCCACGCCGTTGAATATGTCGCTGCGGGAGACGCCGCAGTCGGTCAGCGTCATCACCCAACAGCGCATCCAGGACCAGGATCTCAATACCATCCTCGACGTGGTCAACAATGCCACGGGGGTGTCGGTCAACCGCTACGAGACAAGCCGGGCGCAGTTCAACGCCCGCGGCTTTGAACTCAACTCGCTGATGATCGATGGCGTACCCACCATCTTCGAGCAGCCATGGAGTTCGGGGGAGATTTTCAGCAGCCTGGCCATGTATGACCGCGTCGAAATCGTGCGCGGCGCCAACGGGTTGATGACCGGTGCCGGCGATCCTTCGGCGACCATCAACATGGTGCGCAAACGCGCCAACAGTAGAGATCTGAAAGGCTCGCTGGAACTGAGCGCCGGTACCTGGGACACCTATGGCGTCGAGGCCGATGTGTCCACCGCGCTGAATTCGGAAGGCACTGTGCGTGGGCGTCTGGTCGCGGAGACCAACGAAGGCGACACCTGGATCGATATGAATTCGAACAAGCGCCAGACCCTGTACGGCACCATGGATATCGACCTGACCCCCGACACCACGCTGTGGTTCGGCTTGAGCCGGCAGGAAAGCAATGCCGACTCGCCGATGTGGGGTGGCCTGCCCGTCTGGTACGCCGACGGCAGCCGCACCCACTGGAGCCGTTCGAAGACCACCTCCGCCAAGTGGAGCAAGTGGGACACCACCTTCGAGACCTACTTCGTCAACCTCGACCACAGGTTCGCCAACGACTGGCAAATGAACCTCAGCTACAACCGTGGCGAGCGAAACGGCGACTCTTCCCTGCTCTACCTCTCTGGCAATCCTGGCCAGAATGGCAGCTCCGGCATGTCTTCATTCCCGGCGACCTACAAGACCGAGACCACCCAGGATGACTACGGCATCCGCTTCAGTGGCCCGTTCTCGATGTTGGGCCGTGAGCACGAATTGGCCTTTGGTTATGTGGACAGCAAACAGAAATTCGACGCCGATGCCCTCAACGCGCAAACCGGGTTTGACGGTGTTGCCGACTTCGATGCCTACAACGGCGATTTCCCCGAGCCGATCTGGGGTCCGAGGGAAGACTACGGCTACAGCGAGACCCGACAAAAAGGGCTGTATGCGGCAACACGCTTGAACGTGACCGACGATTTGAAAGTGATTCTTGGCGCACGTGAGAGCTGGTACGAAAAGACCAGTGATGACATCTATTCGGAAGTGAGCAAGATCGATGTCGATCATGAGCTGACCCCTTATGCAGGTGTGGTCTATGACCTCACCGACAACCTCTCGGCCTATGCCAGCTACACGGAAATCTTCCTGCCGCAGTCGGTGCGTGACAGCAGTGGCCAGCAACTGGAGCCCATCGTTGGCGAGAGCAGTGAAATCGGCCTGAAAGGTGAGTACTTCGGGGGCCGCTTGAACGCCTCCGCGGCCATTTTCCAGATCAAACAGGATAACCTGGGCCAGAGCACCGGCGTGCTGATCGATCCGTCGAACCCTGTCGGCGGCTACGCCTACGAGGCCAGCGAAGGCGCGACCAGCAAGGGCTTCGAGCTGGAAGTCTCCGGCGAACTGGCGACCGACTGGAATGCCTCGGTGGGCTACACCCAGTTCACCGCCGAAGATGCCAACGGCGACGATGTGAACACGCTATACCCAACCAAATTGTTGCGTACGTTCACCACCTATCGCCTGCCCGGCATGTTCAACAAGCTGACCATTGGCGGCGGCGTCAACTGGCAGGATTCGATCTACACCTACGCCACCAACCCGGCAGGCAACTCCGAGAAGATTCAGCAGGATGCCTACGCGCTGGTCAACCTGATGGCGCGCTACGAGATCACCGATAACCTCTCGGCGCAGGTCAATGCCAACAACGTCACCGATGAGAAGTACTTCGACATTTTCGATGCCTACGGTGCGCTGACATACGGTGCGCCCCGCAGCATTACCGCGTCCGCGAAGTACCGTTTCTGAGTTACCCAGCGCAGCGGCGAGGTACTCTGTTACCCGGATGAACCCGACGCGATGACACAACACCGGCCTTGCGCCGGTGTTGTACTTATTGCGGTCCATGGCATCGGGGGACTTCCATCCGGCGATACCCGGTCGCCGTCATTCGCGGCCAGGACGAACCTTCCCGCTAAAGACACTGAAACCGAAGGTGTTGTAGGAATGGCCGGTCATATGCTCTGCAGTCAATGCGCGGGGAACCATACAGCCGCCAATACCGCATGCCCAGCGCACCGCCTGGCGACGCGCCGGTGCTCAATTGTGACATCGGATCAATGGAACACCCAGTCTATGAATCCAGCTATCCGCAGCGATTGATACCCGATCCCTTACGGAAGGCCCATTGCAGGCCTTCCGTGGGAGCCGCAGTGTCAGGACGTCCCCAGCCCCTTGGTAAGATCGGCTGAAGCATTGGCTGCAGTCGTGGGCCCTGACTCCCGGTTGGCCCGATTTTCCGAATGCTCGGTTGTCTTGGTGACGGTATCGCGCACCGCCTCGTAGCCTTCTTGTGCCTGCTTCTTCACCTTATCCACCAGGCCGGCGCTTTTACGCCCCAGATAGCGCTGCTCAGTGCTGGTCGTCGGCAACGCCGCACCCAGCAACGCGCCCAAAGCGATACCCGCCGCGGCAACCATCAGCGGTTGCTCCTTGAGCAAATGATTGAATTGCTGACCCAAGACCTGAGTGTTGCGCGCAATCCGGTCACTGGCGTCATGCGCCGCGTGGCTGATGCTTTCGGCAGCAGCACCGACGTTGTCGCCTGCCCTCGCAGCCTTGCTTTTGAGTGACTGATATCCCCCCTTCAGTGAATCGGCGGTTTGATGCAGATGCTCGCGTGCGCCGTCGATGCCGTCCGCCAGATCATCGGCCCACTCGCCGACCCTGCCCTGGTCGGGCCCGGTTCGATACCCGGGATAAGCGACCGGGGGACGATTTTGGCCCATCATCAGCCACAGCAAACCGACCGAGGTCAGCACGGCGGGAACTGGGTTGTTACGCACACTGGTGCCCAGATTGCTCATGAACGTCGTGCCATTGTTCTGCATCATGCCCCAGGCCTGGTCGAACATTTGCCCGGGGGTGAATTTGCTTTCCAGCGCATCGACGATATTGCCGATGCTGGCCCGCTGCGCATCGATCTCACGCTCGATCTGTTCGGGGCTTTTTTCCGATTCGATGTCCAATTCGCTTTTCATGTGACTTTCCTCCGCAGCGCTTCCTGATCTTTATTCAAAGCGTCCAGGGTCCGGTCGGGCTTGAAGTGGGACGGCTCGAATTGTTTTTTTCCCGATTGCAGCATGGCGAACCCGACGATCATCACCACCACACCGACTATCAGTGCAGCCAGCCAGGGCGCCATGACGGTGCTCAACCCGTACACCGCTGACATCAACAGAATGATAAAACCCGCCAACAGCACAATTGCACCGCCGGCCACGGCGGCGATCCCTGCCTTGAGGGTGGTCAGGCTGGCTTGCAGTTCGGCCTTGGCCAGCGCCAGCTCCTTCGTAAACAGGGCAGGCACTTCCCGGGATAATTGCCGCAGCAAGCCGATCATCGAAGCATCGTCAGACGCCGATATAGGTCTTGAGCCGGGCAGCTCGGTATCTTCTCTGTTCATCACACGTCTCCTTTAAAGATTGGCGCACCCGTTGCCGATGAGGTGGCGAAGTCCGACCGATGATCCTGTTCATTGGGCGAAGCGGGTGTGATGCCGGTGGCCAGACCCGGATTCGGATCAGTGTGCGGGGCGATGGGTGACTCATAAGGTCGATGAGCACCAAATCCGCCTGCGGGAGGCGTCGAGCTGCTCGCAGATGAATCGCTTGCCGCATCAAGGGGCGCAGTCGACGCGCTGCCTGCCTTCAAGAATCGCGACAGACCGAAGCCCAACGCAATGCTGCCGGCGATGAACAGCGTCGGGTTGCTCCGCGCCAGTTCGGCGGCGTCATGCAGGAGCTGTTCAGCACTTTTGCCGCGTAGACTCCCGGCGAGTCCGCTCATCGACTCCGCCATGTCGCTGAGGTAATCGGACATGCCGAGCGTGTCCTTTTCCTCGAGTTCGGAAACAAAGGATTTTGCCCCTTTTGCCAAAGCCTCGATCTGATCCGCGGCAGTGTCACGGTACTCACCGAACTGAGCATCGGCTTGCTCACGCACGCCCCCCAGCGCCTCGGTGACATCCTCTTTAAGATCCTGAAAAGCGTGCTCAGGCTTGCCGGGATCCGGGTTATTTGCCTGAGTTCCCGCCCTGCTATCTGAAGTATTCATGTCGTCCCTCGCCTTCTGTTTGAGAAGCGTTGCGGGAGTTCACAGCGAGATGCCCTGAGCCCCCTCATAGCAGAGGACGGAGCAGCCGTGTCGGGAGTTCAAAGCGGATGATGAGCGCGATGTTTATGTCGGAGCGAGCCGGCGCCCACAGGGTAATGCCTCATTAGATCGGACTTTGCGTGATGCCTTGTACTCACGCTGTTTCCAGCAACAACTGGTCAACCACTCGTGAGAGTGCTGCCTGGACGCTCAAGCCGCTGCCGATGGCGCTTTCGTAGACGACACGTTGCCGTTCTGCGCTGGTACCGGAGTGGATCATTCGGCGAATCCGGGAAAATACGTTTTCGACGCCCAGTGTTCGAGCGGTATCTCCCAGGATTTGCTCTACCAGGAAAAGCCATTGATCGATCGTGCAAGGCCGCTCGAAACCCTCAACGAGAAACGATGCATGGATTCCGGACCTTTTTGCTCTCCAGCGGTTCTCCATCAGTATCCACCGGGATTGCTGCGAGTAAGCCGCTCCCGGATGAGGTTGCTCGATGGCGTAGGCAATCATCAATCGGAAAAAGCAGGCAATAGTCAAAGCATCATCCAAACGCGGACAGGCGTCCGTCATTCGCAATTCCAGCGTCGGAAACCTTGCTGAAGGCCGTACCCCCCACCAGCAGTCACTTGGGGTTCTCATCGAACCGGTTGAAACCAAAAAGGCAACGTAGGCTTTATAGGCAGGTTCATCTTCAAGGAATTCCGGAATGCCCATCCGGGGCCATTCATCACAGGCTGTCTGCCGATAACTGGCAAATCCGCTATCGCAACCGTCCCAAAATGGAGAGGAGCTGCTCAAGGCCAATAGCATGGGTGTCCACGCAAGCACCTCGTTCATGACCTGAATTCGATCCAGGTGATGCGCAATTTCTACATGCACGTGCAGACCCGAGAGCAGACTGCGTCGAGCTACGCGTTGATAATCGTTGAACAGCTGCTGAAAATGATACTGGTCTGTGGGGTGCTGAATACGCCAGTCCGCCAAGGGATGACTACCGGCACACAGCAATCCCAGGTCAAAAGCCTGGAGAGCATGCTTCAATGTGCCTCGGGCGTTAGCGAGAAATTCCGCTGCCTGCGCCAGGTCGGTGAACACAGGTGAAGCCACTTCGATCTGCGCCTGGAACATCTCGTAGGCGAAACTTTGGCCCAGTTCGGTTTTGCATTTGTCACTCACCGCGTGGACGAGCGTTCCAGGCATGTGTCGAGTGACCAGATCGGTAATGAAATATTCCTCTTCAATACCGAACTTCAGCTGGCGGTTCATTGCTTCCATTCCCTAAACGGCATCCGGATCAATCGACAGCATTGACGCTTGAACCGGGTGATAGTCTTCGCCTGCGACTGCACGCAAGTAAGCCTGGTCTGCTTCTACGCGCAAGTCCCGCCACTCCTCCCAATCAATGATGCCCTGACGATCCATCTCATCCGCCTGGCGAAGCAATTCTTCGTGATAGGTATCTGGACGATCCATACGCAGGGCGCTGGCCTCGAACACGCGATACCACAATGCCAGGGCGTTTAGTCTTTTCTCCTGAGCGGGCGTCAGCTGATTCTCGAAAGAGTTCATGACCGCATTCATTCCACAGGTGTTTTCGAATGGATCCGCAGAACTCGACACACGTTCATGACCGCCGACCAGAGGTGCTCAAACTTCATAAAGTGATGCGATTCATTCGGTTACTGAATGACCCAATGCCCCGGGATTCAACCTGGGAAATGAATCGTTACGAATGAGGGTAAAAACGCGGCGGCAATCAAGCCGACGTCACCGCCATCGACGTCGTCCGCCGCAAAGAATCTTCGGGGCGGCAGATGAGGTGTCGCTGCGAGCCATCACTCAGATTGAAAGGATCTAATGTCCTGAAGGATCGGATCTAGAATTAATAGTGAGCCTCCAGCCAACGATTCAGGCGAAGCCCAATCAAGCCCGTTACTTCGCGGCGCTTGCTCAATACCCCTCAGACAAAAGTCATTTGGCTGGCTCTCGTCGAGGCAAGACAGATGCTATCGACTTTAGAAATCCGGCACTTGATAGAGCAAAGCTTTTTACCCGTGCGCTGTGAATGCACAGTTGATTCGGGGGCTGCCTTGACGGTGCGATTTTTCCAGGACAATTCCAATCAGGAAATGCTTGTCGTTACCGGTATCGCGGTAGATCAACTGGCAAATGGACAAGCCATCACGAGCCTGGTGACAGGATTACGACAGGATCTCGCGCACGCCGCTTATGTCCCTCGTTCGGACAGGGCAAGCGCTATGGCAGCAACAAGGCTTCATGGATTTCAATCGAAGGGGTAGCACCGCCTTTGCGTCGGCTTTGCAGCCAGTCTCTGGTTTTGCCGACATCGAAGATCTGGCCCTGATCCATCAAGGTCAAAAGGAGCTCGTCGGAAACCCGATAGCGCCCGCAATCCGGACAATCCCTCTCCTCCCACGGGCCGTGGCAATGAATGCGCTTCGCCACGCCGACACAGATAAGACAATTCATCGCTATCACCATTTTTGTTATTGAACCGCCACGCTTCGGCAGTCGAGATGCCTCGACGTCAGGCATTGGGCTACGCTGATGAGGCTGGAAATTTGTCGACCTGAATCAACCGGAGAAAGTTCGGGGCGCTGACGCTTTCAGTACAAACAGGTCGTATCTGCCACTCTGACTGATCGAAGATGGGGTGTAGCGAAGTCATTCTCGCAGTGGAAAAGCGCAATGTTGCCGCTACGCCACCGCATCTGCCGCTATGGAAAAAATCCTTCGCCAGTCGTCTATTCTTGCCGCTATCGCAGCCTGCACAGATTTCTGTTTCGAGCACACTTGTGATCGGACATGCCGGAAAAAGTGCATCTCACTTCCAACTGTTGAAGATCGCGATTTCGAAGAGGTGCTCCCCTTGGCCTACGTTGACTGGGTTCAATGGCCTGCGATGTTGGTAACGGTACTCGCCGCGTGGCTGATTGGGTCGCAACGACCAACCCGGAGAATGACAGGATTCATCTGCTTCATCCTGAGCAACATCTTGTGGGTGGTTTGGGGGGCCTACGCACAAGCGTATGCCCTGATCGTCCTGCAGATCTGCCTCTGCGTCATGAATCTTCGGGGATTCAAAAAGAACCGGAAGGACCAGACGCAAGAGTGCAACCCTAAGCAGCCGTGACTGAAGAAACGGATGTCTCCCTGCGTCTTGAGTCAACAGCATGTCCCTACAACGGCAGCGCATGCTCCAACAGCACTTCCAGTGGGTGACGCAGTTGCCTGTCGGCCATGCGCTTGACCTGGCTGCGGCAGGAGTATCCGGTCGCCAACGCCTCCCCCTGTTTATCCAGCTTACCGGCCCATGACTGCTCGAAGATGATTCTCGAAGTGTCCTGATTGCGCGCTTCGTGGCCGTAGGTACCCGACATGCCACAGCAGCCGGTCGCCTCGGTCACCAGTTTGAGCCCAAGCCGGGAAAACAGTTTTTCCCACTGTGAAGTACTGGCCGGGACATTGGTCTTCTCAGTGCAATGCGCCAGCAAACGAAACGTCTGCGCAACAGGCTGCGGCTTTTCCGGCAGCACATCAAACAGCCACTCCTGCGGCAGCAAGACCTTCGGGCAATCATTGAGCCCCGGTACTTTCAGGTATTCCTGGCGGTAGACCAGCGTCATGGCCGGATCCAGGCCCACCAGCGGCACGCCGCAGTCTGCGAGGGCCTTGAGCTGATGGGCGTTGCGAATCGCCGCCTTGGCGAATGCACCGAGGAAACCGTGTACGTGCAAGGGTTTGCCGTTGACACTGAAAGGCGCCAGGAATACGCGGTAGCCCAGCCCGTGCGCCAACTGGATGAAGGACGCCAGCAAGGGGGTCTCGAAGTAGCGGGTGAACGCGTCCTGCACCAGCACCACGCTGCGTGAACGCTGTTGCGGGGTCAGCTCACGCAGCGCCGCGACACTGGCGACGCCCACCTTGCATCCGGCCAAGGTGGCTTGCAGGTTGTAGCGGCTGATCAGTGGGCTGTCGAGCATGCCGACATGGCGTTCGAGCAGGCGACTTATCCATTTCGAGCCCATCACCGCGTTGTACAGCCTCGGAGCGTACGCCACGTACGGCAGGGTGAATTCCAGCGAGCCGATCAGGTAGTCGCGTACCGGGCGCTGGTAGCGACCGTGATACAGCTGCAGAAAACGCGAACGGAATTCCGGCACGTTGACCTTGACCGGGCATTGTCCCGCACAGGATTTACACGCCAGGCAACCGGCCATCGCGTCGTAGACCTCATGGGAAAAATCCTCCTCGCCCCGTGAACGCGCAAGATTGTTGCGCAATCGCTTCGGCAACCCGCGCAGCCACGACCATTGGCCTGCGACCGCTTCAAGCACATCAATATTGGCCGCACCTTGCAGACGCAACCACTCGCGAATCAAGGAGGCCCTGCCCTTCGGCGAATGCTGGCGTTCACGGGTGGCTTTCCACGACGGGCACATCGCATCGTCGGGATCGTAGTTGTAGCAAGCGCCGTTACCGTTGCAGTGCACGGCAGTGCCGAAGCTTTGCCAGACGCGCTCATCGATTTGCCGATCCAGATCACCGCGCAGCGTCACTTCGTTGACCTTGAGCAAGCCTTGGGCGGCATCCGGCGGGGCACAGATCTTGCCGGGGTTGAGCTGATTGTGGGGATCGAACGCGCCCTTGAGCGATTGCAGCGCCGGGTACAGCTCACCGAAAAATTCCGGGACATATTCGGACCGCAAACCCTTGCCGTGTTCGCCCCACAGCAAGCCGCCATAGCGCCGTGTCAGTTCGGCCACGGCATCGGAAATCGGTTTGACCAGCGCCGCCTGGGCCGGGTCTTTCATATCCAGCGCCGGGCGCACATGCAACACACCGGCATCGACATGACCGAACATGCCATAAGCCAGGCCATGGCTGTCCAGCAGTGCGCGGAACTCGGTGATGTAGTCGGCCAACCGCTCCGGCGGCACCGCGGTGTCTTCAACGAAAGGCTGCGGACGAATCTCGCCTTCGACGTTGCCCAGCAACCCGACTGAGCGTTTACGCATAGCGTAGACGCGGGTCACCGCTTCGGCTCCTTCGGCCAGCGTGTGCCCCAGTCGCTCGATGCTCGTGTCAGCCTGCAGATGCGCCACGAACGCCGCCACGCGCGCGTTGACTTGCGCGGCGTCTTCCCCGCTGAACTCCACCAGATTGATGCCCAGTGTCGGGCGCTCGGCGTCAGCGGGAAAATACTCGGCGACGCTGTGCCAGACGATGTCTTTCATCGCCAGCATCAACACTTTGGAGTCTACGGTTTCGATGGACAGCGGCTTGTGCGCCAGCAACGCGTTGGCGTCGCGCAGCGCATCCATGAAGCTGCTGTAGCGCACGTTCACCAACACCGAATACTTGGGGATCGGCAGTACGTTGAGCTTGGCCTCGACGATGTAGCCCAGCGAACCCTCCGCACCGCACAACACGCTATTGAGGTTGAAACGCCCCTGCTCGTCGCGCAGGTGGGCCAGGTCGTAACCGGTCAGGCAGCGGTTGAGCTTGGGGAACACGGACTCGATCAGCTCGGCCTGGGTTTCCTGGATCTGCCGCGCGGTACGGTACACCTCGCCGAGGCGGCCGGGTTGCGTGCACGCCGCATCAAGCTGCGCGTCGGTCAGCGGCTGGCTGTGCAGGCGCTCGCCACCGAGCAATACGCTGTGCAGTTCCAGCACATGATCGCGGGTCTTGCCATAGGTGCAACTGCCCTGCCCGCTGGCGTCCGTGTTGATCATTCCGCCAACGGTGGCACGGTTGGAGGTCGACAGCTCCGGGGCGAAGAACAGCCCGTGGGGCTTGAGCGCGGCATTGAGCTGGTCCTTGACCACGCCCGCCTGCACCCGCACCCAACGCTCGGCGACGTTGATTTCGAGGATGCTGTTCATGTGCCGCGACAAGTCGACCACGATGCCGTCGGTCAATGACTGGCCATTGGTGCCGGTGCCGCCACCCCGCGGGGTCAGCTTGATCTGGCGAAAGCGCTGCTCGGCCATCAAGGTGGCGATGCGCACGATGTCGTCCGCGTCCAGGGGGAATACCGCTGCTTGCGGCAGGCGCTGGTAAATCGAGTTGTCGGTCGCCAGCACGGTTCGGGTGGCGTAGTCAGTACTGAGCTGACCGCGAAAGCCGCTGGCCCGCAGGGCTTGAAGAAATTCCGGGTACTGTGGCGCGGGTGCAACGGTAGACAGCTGGGCGATCATCTCGGGATGGTCTCTTGTCGGTCGAATCACGGAAAAATCAAAACACTTGTCGCCAGGGCATTAATCGGTCAGCCTCAGGTTGTCAGCGTGCCAATGATCCTGGAGGCTCCGGCGCCGGACAAACGGATAATCCTGCCGCTATCGATGACTTTTACGAATGAATTACCGCCACCTCACCCCTTCCATGTCGTTGCTGCTGGCGTTTGAAGCCGCCGCTCGCCATGAAAGCTACACACGCGCCGCGGTGGAACTCTCGCTGACTCAAAGCGCGGTCAGCCGACAGGTCCAGGCGCTGGAGCAGCAACTGGGCCTGACGCTGTTTCGCCGGGAAGGCCGGCAGGTGCAGTTGACCGATGTCGGCCGCCTTTATCAGCGGGAACTGAGCGAAGCGCTCGGACGCATCCGCAGCGCCACCTTGCAGGCCATGGCTTATCAGTCGGGCAGCGGAACCTTGCGCCTGGCCACCTTGCCGACGTTCGGCTCGAAGTGGTTATTGCCACGCCTTCACGACTTCTACAAAACCCATCCCGGCATGCTGGTGCACATCAATTCCCGGATCGACACCATCGACTTCGAGACCAGTGGCATCGATGCCGCGATCGTCGTCGGTAACGCCGACATGCCGGGTCTGATCAGCCATCGCCTGCACACCGAAGAATTGATGGTGATCATGTCGGCACAAGCGGCGGCGGCCCATGACACCTGGACACCGGAGCGCATTGGCACACAGACGCTGCTCAACGTCGCGAACAACGCCAACGTCTGGGGCGAGTGGTTCAGCCACCACGGCCTGCCCCATCGGATGATGCGGCTGGGGCCGAGTTTCGAACTCACCTCGCACTTGATCCAGGCCGTGAGGGCCGGCATCGGCATCGGCCTGGTACCGCGTATCCTGGTCGCCGATGAGTTGGCCAACGCAGAGCTGATCAGCCTCGGCCAGCCCTTCGCCAGTCAGCGCAGTTACTACCTGACGTATCCGCCACGTAACGAAAGGCTGCCATCACTCATCGCGTTCCGTACCTGGTTGCTGGAACAAATCTGACCGATGCCGCTGATCTGAATCTGTGGGCATCCAGGTACCCCGCGTTATCGTTGACCACCATCGCGAGCAAGCTCGGCTCCTACAAAGTCCTGCGCTGAATCTGTGGGAGCGAGCCTGCTCGCGAAGAACGTATGGGCGACGCAGGCACGCGTTTTCATAGACGACCCATCTGCGCAATCAGCGCCCCAGGAATGCGTAGCCGTAGCTCACGACCTTGGCGTCTTCACCGTAACCGCCCAGGAACGAAACGCCCACCGGCAGATTACCCTTGATGGTGCCTGCCGGAACCGTGATTTCGGGAAACCCGGTGGCGGAGGCAATGTACGACGAGGCGTAGGTATCACCGGCGTTGCACAGGTAACTGTCATCCGTCACGCCGTGAACCACCGAGGCCGGGCAGTTGATCGTCGCAAAGAACAGACTGTCCACTTGGTTCTTCTTCATGATGTCCATCAGTTGCGCGCGCAACTGCGGGATCTTTCTGGAGAGGATGGAGATGTACTGCGGCGAATCGGTGCCGGTGGTGTTCGATACCGCTTCCAGTCCGGCCAGGCGCGCCGGGTTCATGCCATGCGCTGCGTTGTCAGCCTGATTCTTTTTCGCCAGATCAAGGAACCGGGCCAGCGTGCGCGGTTGGCTCGGGCCAAGGGTGGCCAGGTATCGTTCGAACTGCGGTTTGAATTCGCTCTCTCCCACCGGGCCAAGCACATCGCTCCAGAGGGTTTCAAATGCCTTTGGCAGCTCGATGGAAACGACATGCGCCCCACGCTGGCCAAGGGTTTGCTGTGCGGTTCTGAAAACCGCGTCCACCTCCGGGTTGGCGCCTTTGAAGTTGGTGATCACCCCGATGGTCTTGCCTTGAAGCGAGGAACGGCTCAGGGCTGGCTCAAACTGTATGGTGTCGGCGGCAAGGTCGAGGGTCGCCGGGTCGCTGTTGTCCTGTCCCTTGATCGCATCCAGCACGATGGCCTGATCCAGCACGCTATTGGTAATGACGCCACCGGTATCGAACGTGAGCGAGAGCGGAATAATGCCGCTGCGACTGATCAGCCCCATCGAAGGTCGAAAACCCACCGTACCGGTGACGCTGGCCGGCGCGCGGATCGACCCGCTGGTATCCGACCCCAGCGCAAAGGGTGCGAACGCCGCGGCCACCGAGGCGGCAGAGCCGCTGCTGGAGCCGGAAGCATCGCGCCGGGTATTTCTCGGATTGAGCGTCTGCCCGCCAAACGAGCTGTAGCCGAACCAGCCGAAAGACGCGGCCAGTTCCGACAGGTTGGCTTTGCCGAGCAGAATCGCCTGTCCATCGATCAGCTTCTTGACGGTGAAGGCATCCTGGCTCGGCACCGACGTACGCAGTACGTAGGACCCACCGGAGGTGACCAGACCGGCGGTGTCAAAGTTGTCCTTCACCACGAACGGAATGCCGGCCAGCGGTGGATATTTGGCCTCGGGATTTTTAGCCCGTTCGGCATCCCACTGGCGGGCCTGTTCGATCGCCTGCTCATTGAGCGTCACCAGCGCATTGATGTTCTGGCCCTGATGGTTGTTCGCGCGAATGTTGTCCAGGTAGTGCCGGACCAATTGCTCGGAAGTGATGTCCCCTTTATTCAAGGCAAGACGCATGTCGGCAAGGGTCATGCGGTCAATACCGTCATCCGCTTGAGCCCTTGCCGCCAGTAGCAAAAACGAGCACGCCACCAACGTTTTATTCAACTGCATGGGTATTCTCCTCATCAGTACAGGCGAACGGAATGAGCTCATGCCCAAGTGATCGGGATGAGCGCTACCAATAAGCGGGATAAAAAGAGGCCAGCGGTATTCAGCTGGCCTGGACAATCAAGACGAAACCGGGCGACTTCAACGCCACGGCGCAATCACTAGATCAACTTGTTCTTTTCCAGGAATTCCCTGGACACACTCTCGATTGACTCACGGCCGACATCGACCCGGGAGTTCAGACCGGCAATCGAGTCGTCGTCCAGTTTGGAAGAGAGTGCGTTGAGCAATTCGCCAATCTTCGGATTCTCTTTGAAGACTTCGGTACGAATCACCGGCGTCAATGCGTAGCTGGGGAAAAACCCTTTATCGTCCTTGAGCACGACAAAGCCGAATGCCGGAATCCGCCCATCAGTCGACAGCACCAACGCCACGTTCACCTGACCGTCCCTGAGTGCCTGGTAGGTCAGGCCTCCGTCCATGCGCACGACGTTCTTGCGCTCGAACTCAAACTGGTACATGTCCTGGAGAGGACGCAGGCCATCGGAGCGTGAAAAGAACTCCGCGTTGGAAGCGAATTTATAGGTTTTGCCTTCGCCGACGTTTTTCGCCAGATCGCTGATCGAAACGATGCCCTCCTTATCGGCCTCGTCCTTGCGCATGGCAAACGCGTAGGTATTGTTGGCTTTCGATGGGTTCAACCAGGTAATGCCTTTCTCTGCGTCGAGGGCGCTGATCTTCTTGTACGTTTGCTCGGCGTCCAGTTTATCCGTCACTTTGTTGTAAATGACCAGGGAGGTCCCGGTGTATTCCCAATACACATCGACCTGACCGTTCTCTTGTGCCGCGCGCAATACAGACGAGCCCAGGTCCGGACGTTTATCGACGCTGTATCCATTGGCGCGCAGTAATTGTGTGGTCATTTCCGCCACCAGTTGCTGCTCGGTAAACTTCTTGCCGCCGACCACGATGGTGCTGTTGGCAGAAGCAGTCCCCATGGAACCTGAAACAAGACCAAGCGTTAGGATCAGACTGGTTAGCATGCGATGAATCATGATGCACCTCGTATTATTGGTTTTTATCCTGGGTCTTCTAATCATTCGCGCCCGGCCAACCTCAAGCCCCGCGACACGGCGACGGTCTGGACCAGTCCGCACGCCAGATCGACGGCGATGGCCAACAGCGCGGTCGACGCCGCACCCGCCAGCATCATGCCGAAGTCGTTCAGGTCGATACCGGTAAAGATCAACTCGCCCAGCCCTCCTCCACCGACCAGGAAGGCCAGCGGCGCAGTCCCGACGTTGATGGCGAGCGCCGTGCGAATGCCGGCGAAAATCACGTTCATCGCATTCGGGATCTCGACTTTCCACAGGGTTTCCCGTGGCGTCATGCCCATGGCCTCGGCCGCTTCGACCAAATGCGCCGGCACCGCGCGCAAGCCTTCATAGGTGTTGACCGCCACCGGCAACAAGGTCGCGACAAACAATCCGATGATGGCGGCGCCGCTGCCTACGCCAATAAAACTCATGGCCAGCGCCAACAGTGCAAGCTTGGGTATCGCCTGCCCCACATTGAGAAACTGCATGCTGGCCATGGCGTAACGCTGGTTCGCGGGCCGGCTCATCCACACGCCCAATGGCAGCGCGACAACCAGGGCCAGGACCCCACTGATGGCAACTATCTGCAGATGCTGAACCGTCAGATAGCTGATATCGCCCCAGTAATACTGGAGCCCTTCCCAAAATCTGATCATCAAGTCAGGCATCGTCAATGCACCGCCGGAGTAATGTTTTCAACCAGTCGCGCCAGGATATCGGTCTGGTGCACATAGCCGATGAAGCGACCGTCACTGTCGTTGCACAACGCCCAGTCCTGGCCGCGACCCAGTAGCTGCGAGAGCACCTGGCGCAGGTCGTCTCCAGGTTTGACGACCAGTTGCGAGCGCGTGGAGATGCCGCTATTGCCGCCAACGACTTGCATGTGTTCCCGTGGCGGGATCTTGCTGGCGATATCAGCCGCCCGCAGCAGACACAGGCGTTTCATGATCCGGTCGCTGCCCATGAAGTTCGCCACGAATTCGCTGTCGGGCCGCGCCAGCAGATCATCCGGGCTGCCGAACTGCTCGATTTTGCCGTTGTGGAACAGCGCAACGCAGTCCGCCATTTTCACGGCTTCGTCGATGTCATGACTGACAAACAGCACGGTCTTGTTGACCTGGCGCTGGATGCGCATGAACTCGTCCTGGATCACTTCTCGGTTGATGGGATCGATCGCGCCGAAGGGCTCGTCCATCAACATCACCGGCGGGTCCGCAGCCAACGCCCGGGCCACGCCCACGCGCTGCTGTTGACCACCGGACAGTTCGCACGGGTAGCGCTTGAGAAATCTGGACGGCTCCAGCGCGACCACTTCCAGCAACTCCGCCGCGCGCTTGCGGCTTTTGTTTTTGTCCCACCCCAGCAGATTGGGGACGACACAGATGTTTTCCTCGACGGTCATGTTCGGGAACAGGCCGACTTGCTGAATCACGTAGCCAATGGATCGCTTGAGGGTGACGCTGTCCAGTTCGGACGTGTCGCGCCCACCGATTCTGATCGTTCCCGACGTCGGCGTGATCAGGCGATTGATCATTTTCAACGTCGTGGTTTTACCGCAGCCCGACGGCCCGAGCAGAACGCAGATTTGCCCCTCTTCAACGTTGAATGAGACATCTTCTACCGCCGTGGTTGAGCCGAATTTCTTGTTCAGGTTTTCGATCTGGATCACGTCGTCGCTTCCTTCATTGGGCCAGTGGCCGCTTTGTTCTTGTTCAGGCCTTTGGGCGTGAGGAGGCGCTGCAAGGCGTACAGCGCATAATCGGCTGCAATGGCAATGACGCTGATGACGATGGCGCCGGCCAGCAGCTGGCGGGTATCGGATTGGGCGATGCCGCGAATGATCAGACTGCCCAGGCCGCCCGCGCCGATGTAGGCCGCGATGGCCGCGATGCCGATGTTGATGACGGTTGCCATCCTCACTCCGGCCATGATGAGCGGCACTGCAATCGGCAGCTCGACCTTGCGCAGCCGCTGCCAGGTGGACATGCCCATCCCGATTGCCGCTTCGCGCAAGGCAGGATCGATGTTGGAGATCGCGGTGGTGGTGTTGCGGATGATGGGCAGTTGGGAATAGAGAAACAGTGCAATGACCGCCGGCACGACGCCGATCCCGTAGCCGATCAGGGAAAGGGCCGGAATCATGAGCCCGAACAGCGCGGCCGAAGGAATGGTCATCAGCACGGCGGCAAAGGCCAGGACCCAACGGCGCGTTCTGGGGTGCTGGGAGATTGCGATCCCGACAGGCACGCCGGTCAGGATCGCCAGGCCCACCGCGATCGCGACGATGAGAAGGTGCTGCCCGAGTAGCAGGCTGATCAGCCCGCCGTTTTCCAGAATGAAACTCAAGGTTTCCATGGTTGTGATGCCTTCTGTACGTCATTGTTGTTTTTGCCGGCTGTGCATCTGGAAGTGGACGCCGGATTTGTAATGAACCTTACCGCGCTCCCGAACGCTGCCTGCGCTTTGAGTTCGACGATTTCTATCAAAAAACCGACGTCGCGAAGCCTTCCGGTGTGCCGTTCAGGGTAAAGGGTCGAGTTCGCCGGGAAGAATACAGGATCGCCAAATCACCAGGCCCTGCCCGCGCGCACCAGCGGTCGGACCAAGTCATTAGCTAGCTATGCGGTTTTGCAGAGAAGTTTGGACCTGAGGATTAGCGCCGGATTGACCAGGGCGCCCGGGACGCCCGGTCAGGAATGCGCATCATCAAATTTCCGCCGCTCCTCTCCGGGCGTGCAGCCCCAGACACGACGGTAGGCGGCACCCAGATGTGATGCCGAGACAAACCCGCAGCTGTAGGCAATCGACGCAATGGGCTGGGTGCTTTCACGCAGCAATCGGCGTGCTTCGTTGAGCCTGAGCTCCAGATAGAACTTCTTCGGCGTCATGCCGAAATGTTGATGCCACAGGCGCTCCAGTTGACGATGCGACAGATTGCAGCGATCGGCGATCTCTTCGATGCCGATAATGTTCTCCAGGCTGTTTTCCATGAAGGCAATCGCGGCCGTGAGTCGCCTGTCGTGAATCCCGAACCGCCACTGGATCGACATCCGCTGATGTTCTTCCGGCGCTCTGATCCTTGCGTGCAGAAATTGCTCTGCGATGTTCGCAGCCAGCTGATTACCGTAATCCAGCGCGATTTGCGCCAGCATGAGGTCGATGGCCGCCGTTCCACCCGCACAGGTCCAGCGGTTTCCATGGTTGACGTACAACTCTTTGGTGACTTCGATCGTGGGAAATTCTTCGGAAAACTGTCCAATGGACTCCCAGTGCAAGGTGCAGCGCTTGCCTTCCAGCAAGCCGGCGCGGGCGAGGATGAACGTGCCGGTGCTCAATGCGCCGACAGTTATCCCACGGGCTGCGGCACGTTGCAGAAACCGCAGCATTTTCGGTGGTTTCTGATGTTCGATGTCCAGGCTGGCCAGGACGAAAATGCGATCGACCTCGGGCGCCTGGTCGATCGGTACGGTCTGGATTTCGAAACCACTGCTGGAGCTGACCGGTCCACCGGATTCCGTGAGCACTGTCCACTCATACAGGGTTTTGCCGGCAAGCCGATTCGCCGCCCGCAAAGGCTCGCTGGCTCCGGCCAACGCCATCATGGAAAACTGAGGGAGAATGAGCAGGCCGATTCGCTTGGTCGTGCAACCGTTCACAGCCGTCGCGGCTTCACTGGGGCTCGTCATCGCCAGATCCTTGTCATAGGGGGTTCCAGCCGTTCGCAGAACACGGCTCAGGCCAGCCCGTGGGAGTGGCTTTGGACACGCTATGTTAGGACCTGGGCACGTATTGAGCCAGATTGAATCGCTGCGAGACCTCCTTGCGAGGTCTCACAGGGTATTGGCGATTGAATCAGCCGCGGGTGCGAATGGCCTCGTCGATGCTCTGGATCATCGACTTGAACACCGGACTGTCCACCTGATTCTGCTGACCGTGCTGCATGTGCGGGATGATCAGCGCGTTCGAACCGGCATCGCCGGGATAGTGCCGGTGCAGGCGCTCGGACTCTGATGGCATGTGCAAGGTGTTGTCGGCACCGTGGATGATCAGCGCCGGCGGGAAGCCTTTTGCACCTTCAATGGATTGCTCCGGGTCATAGGCCACATACGACTTGTAGGACTTCGCCGTCACGTGGGTGCAGCCAGGCCAGCGGTCGGCACCACCGGCTTCGGTATAGCCACCCAGTTGCTGATCGACATACGCCTGGGTGTCAGGATCCAGTGGATAGTAGCCAAGACGGGTCGCTGCGGTTCCGGTGTCGAATGGAGGAATGGCGGCGTCATCCGCCAGCTGGAGGATCGCCGCGTCAGCGGCTTTGCTATCGGCACGCAAGGCCTGCAGCTTGCGGATGTTGGTGTAGCTCATCGGCACCCAGAACCGGATCTGTTCACCCCCCGCAGCCGCCAGTTCCGCCACTGCGCCCAGGCTCGCCACAGAACCCATCGCCCAGGACGCCACCACCGGCATCTCGCCAAAGTTGTCACGCGCCCAGGCAACGGCACCGAGGACTTCGTCCTTCTGGTCTTGCAGGCTGACGTTGGTGATCTCGATGTCCCCGGCGCGGATCGTGTTGCGGATGTGCTTGTTGGAAAAGAAACCCGCCACGTCGTAGGTCATGACGCGATAACCCCGGGCTGCCAGGGCGCGGCCGAACAGTTGGCCGTACATCGTGACGCCACCGGTGAAGCCGGAGTTGAAAACCACGGGTGGGAGTTTGCCGGCAGACGCGTCGATGTGTTCCGGCTCGAATACCGTCCCTTTGATACTCAGGGTTTCGTTGCCATATTTGACGGCAAAGTTGATTTCTTTGGCAGTAATGTTCGTCATCGCTTTATATCTCGGAGTTGTAGCGTGGGCATAGATCAACGGTCCAACTGACCAACCGCTCCTCGGAGAAGTTGGTCAACCGGAATTCGGGTTTCTGAGGAAACGTGATGGGCAACGGCATCGACAAAACTGAACGCCTTGTTCAAATCGAACAGTCCGGAATACGGCACGCCGTTGTTGGCGGTTCCAACATGGGGGGCATCGGTGGCTTCCAGGAGAATCTTGTCGGCACCGACTGCGCCAACAATCTGCATGACGAAACGAGCGGCTTCCTCGGGATAGACAGAGGTGCGATAACCGGGTCCCTTGAACCACACATTGCCGCGTCGTCTGGCTTCATTGAGCAGCGCGACATAGGCCGGCTCGGTGGTGCCACGCTCGCTGTGGCAGCTGCCCAGATGATCGATGATGACCCGCACATTTTCAGGCACCTGGCGCAACACGCGCAGGTTGGTCTGGGCTTCCTTGGCGTAAATGTGAAGGTGTTGGTGCGGCAGCAGGCGAGCGTAAAACGCGGCCCATTGCCCGTCACTGAAGCGAGTATCGGAAACCGTTTCGGGCCTGGCATCGTGCAGGACGATCCGGGCGCCAACGACCTGCGGATGCGCGAGGCGCTCCCGGGTGGCGTAAGCAGGTTCGGCCTTGATCGTTCCCACCAGTTTCACTTCGCCGTAGCGCAACGGGTCGGATGCCTGGAGGTTCTTGAGCTCCTCGAACGAAGCAAACACATTTTCAGAGTCCGGCAGGATACTCAGATGGACATTGTTGATGACCGTCGGAGCAATGCCGGCATCGATCAGTTGATCCAGCCAGGTGGTCAGCGGATGCGGCTCGGGTAAGGCATAGGGCAGCGAGCCGGCGACCCGGTGAAGATCGTCCGATGTGTAAAAGTGAACGTGGCTATCAATTCTTTTCTTCGACGGCAGCATGATTATTGTTTCCTGCTTTTGTGCGAAAACAATAATCGTCGTCAGCGCTTCATCGCTCCTGCCAACTCGACGTCTAGTATCAAAATTTCGCCATGTGCGATGGAGTGGCGAAAAGTATCCGGACATGACCGATCGGTTCGGCCCCTCCCCGTTGGGTCATGGAGGCCGCTCTGCTGCCGTGCCGGTAGAATTCGTCTGCTGCCGGAGTGATGTTTCTGCCAACCGAGGTGCCCGGGCTTCGTTTGAGACATGGCGATATTTTGTTGTCGCCATCAGTACATCCGCCGGTGTTTCAAATGCTTGGGACACCTCGTGAACCGGTGCCGTTATTTCCTATTAATTTTGCCAACCGTCAATTTCCCAACTACAAGTGATAGATAAGGCGGGAAGTGTCCAAATATTGACAGTGGCTGTCATGAGCGGACATCCGATACACGGGACAATTCTGGGATGGTCAGGCTCATGGCTCAAGGCAAGTACCGCTCCGACATCGATGGGCTGCGGGCTGTAGCGGTGATCGCGGTACTGCTGCATCACCTCAACACCAACCTGCTGCCGGGCGGATTCGTCGGTGTCGACATTTTCTTTGTCATCTCCGGGTTCCTGATCACTTCCCAGGTGTTTTCCGAGGTCAAGCGCAACACCTTCTCACTGAAGGGTTTTTATCAGCGACGCATCAATCGCATCGTGCCGGCATTGGTCACGGTGTTGGTGGCGACGGCGATCGTCGGGGCATTTATCCTTTCTCCGGTCGACCTGATCCGGCTCAACGTCAGCACCCTGCTCTCTTTGCTGGGCGTGTCGAACGTCTACATCTGGGTCAAGTACGGCAACTACTTCGCCGCTGACGCCAGTGAGGCGCCCCTGCTGCATACCTGGTCGCTGGGTATCGAAGAACAGTTTTATCTGCTGTGGCCGCTGTTCATTGTGCTGCTCTATCGCCTGGCGCCGCGTTACGTGCTGCCGATTTTGGCCTTGGGCGTGGTGGCCGCGGTCGGCGCTTCTGAATACGCGACCGGGGTCTTCGCGACGGCCGCCTACTACCTGCTGCCCACGCGCTTTTTCGAATTGATGCTGGGCGGGGTGCTGGCGATCTATTTGCATCAACCGCGCGTCATCGCAAAGCTGACCGCCCATGGCCTGGCTCTGGCGGGTTTGCTGCTGATCGGTTTTTCGCTGTTTGCCTTGAACGCCAACTCGACCTTCCCCGGGGTCAACGCGCTGGTCCCGTGCCTGGGTGCCGCGTTGCTGATCCTGGCCGGCAGCGGCGACACGCGCTCGCGCTTGCTCACCAGCCGGCCCATGGTGTTCATCGGCTTGATTTCCTATTCGCTGTATTTGTGGCACTGGCCGTTGATTGCCTATCTGAGTTACCTGGAAATCCCCATCGATCTGCCTGTGGGGGCGATGCTGATCGCGGTCTCGATCACCCTCGCGTGGCTATCCTGGCGTTATGTCGAGGTGCCCTTTCGCCGCAGTGGAGCCACTTGGGATTTTTCCCGGGTCTTCTTCCGGCGATTCGCCCTTCCGGCACTGGGGCTGGCCACGCTGGCGGTGCTGAGCGTGCAATTCAACGGCTTTGCGCAACGCTTCAGCCCTGATGTTTCGCGACTGGAAGCCATGACCCTGCAGAAGCCGAGCGAGATCCGCAAGGGCTGCCACGTGACCAATGCGCTGTACAAAACAGAACCCGATGACGCCTGTCGCCTGGGAGCTGAAAAGGAACAACTGGACGGCATCATGATCGGTGATTCGTTTGCCAATCACTTCACCGGCATGGTCGATCTGCTGGCGAAGCCGGATAACCTCTCGATCATGGACTACACCATGGACTCGTGCCCGCCGATCATCGGCTACACCGTCGACATGTCCGCGACCTATGCCGAACATTGTGCAAAACGCAACGAACGGGCGTTCAACCTGATCGAACAGAACCATTACCGCTATGTGGTACTGGCGGCGATCTGGCCCAGGGAGGCGATCGCCAAGGACATCGTCGAAGCGAGTATCAAGCGGGCGGTGGAGCACAGCGACCAGGTCATCGTTATCTTGAGGAATCAACACATCGAAAAAGCCGCCAGTTGCCCGATTCGTCACTTGATGTTCGATACCGACCACAGTTGCACAGTCAGCCGCAGTGGTGCGGCGCCCTATTGGGCCGACATAAAGGTGAAGTTCCCGCAGGTGCACTTTATCGACCCCAATCAAGTGATTTGTACGGCAGGCGTGTGCAGCCCGATGATCAAGGGTCATCTGCTGTACCTGGATGATTCGCACCTCAATGAAGTGGGATCGCGCTTTATCGGCCGCACATTACTGGACCGAGGCTATTCGTTGCTGCACGACCCGGTGGCTGACCCAAGTAATGCCGTGACGAAGCTTGATGCCTCCGTTCACCGATAGGAAAACGTCGACTACCCGTGCCGCAAGGGTTTGGTGTTTCACATTCAGGGGCCGATAGCGGAAAACGGGAGGTAGAGTCATGAATATGCTGCTGGCTCGGAACCAGAGTGGTGATGACGTAGCGCAACTTCGCCAGAAACTGGCCAAGGCATTGGCCGCCGACGAGCAAGGATTCCCCGGACTTGCAAGTGGACGTGATTTCGACGCATTGACGGAATCGGCGGTCCGTCACTGGCAATCGGGCATCGGCATCGTCGCGGACGCAGTGGTCGGTCCTTACTGCCAGAGCCTGCTGGGTCTGCGCGAACTCAAATCGCTGGCCATGGCGCTCAGCGTGGATACGGTAAAGCTCCTGTTCCCCGCCACCAAAGCTTCAAACATTCAGCGCTACCTTCCCTATGTCGCGGCGGCCCTGGCAGCGGCCGACCTGACGGACAGACCGATGATACTGGCTGCGTTGGGCACCATTCGCGCCGAGACCGAAGGCTTCGTGCCCATTTCGGAGTTTCCCTCGAAGTTCAATACCAGCCCGGGCATGGCGCCGTTCAGCGCCTACGACGGCAGAAAGGACCTGGGCAACACCGTACCCGGTGATGGCGCAAACTTCCGCGGCCGTGGCTTCGTACAACTGACCGGGCGCCACAACTATCACGTCTATTCAGAGAAGATTGGCGTGGATATCCAAGCGCAACCGGACCTTGCCAATGCTCCCGAAGTGGCGGCCGTCCTCCTGGCGCGATTCCTGGGCGACCGGGCGTCCAAAATTCGTACCGCCCTGGCCAGTGACAACTACCGCGCGGCTCGCAAGGAGGTCAACGGCGGCTCCCACGGCCTGGACCGCTTCAGCGATGTCTTCAGACTTGCAGCGCTGATACCGCAGCCGACTCGCGCCCGTCAGGTCAAGGGCGCGGCGGCGAAAAAGGCTGCAGCGAAGCCAACGCCAGTCGCGCGTCAGCTCAATGCCAGCAAGGACCCGGTGGACCTGCGTGACCGCGCCTACATGCCACCCCCTTCAAACCTGCCCGATATCTGTCCCGGTGACGATAAGATCAAGGAATATCTGCCGCGCTATACCCAATCGGGGTTGATCCTCGACCAGGGACGGGAAGGTGCCTGCACCGGTTTCGGGCTGGCTTGCGTGATTAACTACCTGCGCTGGCGCAAGAACGGCAACGGTGAAGTTCCGGAATCGGTCAGCCCACGGATGCTTTACAACTTCGCGCGACGCTACGACGAGTACGACGGCGAGAACTACGAAGGCTCCAGTTGCCGTGGCGCCCTGAAGGGCTGGCACCACCACGGCGTGTGCCCGGAGTCCGACTGGCCCTACGATGACCAGGACACCCTGCCGCCGAAGTTCGGTTATGCAACCCGTGCAACCGACAATACATTGGGCGTCTACTATCGGATCGACATCGGCTCAATCACCGATCTGCAGGCTGCCATCTGCCAGGTCGGTGCGATCTATGTGTCCGCTTTCACTCACGACGGCTGGAACAACGTGGCAAAACCCAAGGGCAAACTCAACGGACATGCTGCCCTGCCGGCCATTGCGTTCGACGGCAGGCCGTCGCAGAGCGGCGGCCACGCCTTCGCCCTGGTCGGTTTCAATGCCCGCGGCTTCATCGTGCAGAACTCCTGGGGTACCGACTGGGGCGGGGGCGGTTTTGCCCTGCTGACCTATGCCGACTGGCTCGCCAATGCCATGGACGCCTGGGTTGCAGCCCTGGGCGTACCGGGGGTGATGCTCGGTCAACTGGCCTCAGGCCGCGGTACGGCAATCGCTGCGGCCGCTGTCGACAGCTCCCGGTGGTGGGATGAACCCAAGGCCTATGAGCACAGCGTGATCTTCGGCAACAACGGACGAATCGATCGCCACCTCACCCAGGACGAGCTGAACCGTTCATTGCTGCACCAGGCCTGCGGGCTGCCGGACCAGTGGTTCCGATCCCAGCCGGGCAAGACCAAGCGCCTGGTGCTCTACACCCACGGAGGACTGAACGACCAGGCCGCCGCCATCGAGCGCGCGAGGGCGATGGGACGCTACTTCCTGGGCAACGGCTGCTATCCGCTGTTCATCGTCTGGAAGACCGGTGTACTCGAATCCATCACGAACATCATCACCGACATGTTCCAACGCGAACCACCCCGTGCCGGCGGTTTGCGCGAGGCGCTGCAGGACGGCGCCGACATCCTCCTCGAACGGGGAATCGGCCGCCCCTTCGCCCGTCCGATCTGGAGCGAGATGAAAGAAAACGCCGAGTTCGCCAACCTACCCACCCGTGGCGGCGACAAACTGGTGACAGCCCTGCAGAACCTGGCCAGGACCTGGGGCGACGACCTGGAAATCCACCTGGTGGGACATTCGGCCGGTGCGATCTTCCTTGGCCATGTCATCGACCTGTTGGCCGCACGCGGCCTCGAAACGAACGTCCGCTCGCTGCACCTCTACGCGCCAGCCTGCACGGTGCAGTTTGCCAATCGCCACTTCGCTCCCCACGAAACGCTGATGCAGAACCTTTACCTGGACATCCTTTCCGATCGCAATGAGCGTGACGACAGCATCGGCCCCTATGGCAAGTCACTGCTCTATCTGGTGTCCAACGCGCTGGAAGGCGACCTGCGTATGCCGATCCTTGGCCAGGCCAACGTGCTCGACCCTGGATACAACGGCTGGGACGGCTCCTCCAGCACCGGCGAAGCACTGGGCAAATGGCGCCAGGCCGTCCAGGCGGCGGGCCTGGCCAGGCGCAAGCAAATCGACATCCTCGACGCAGGCACGGTGTTCAGCTTCCGATCGGACAGCCCCGACAACCGCCCCGATGTCACCATCAAGGCGACCCACGGCTGCTTCGACAATAGCGTGGATGTGGTGAGCCGAACGCTCAAGCGCATCACCGGAACCGAGCCGAAGCAGGCACTCAAGTTGCCGGTGGATGATCTGCGGGGCTTCTGACAAAAGCTCCGCATGCGCCCTTGGTCCGATGCGGGAGACACCAACGGTGTCCCCCGTTGAGCCATCCATGGGCGCGTGCAGCATGGCCCGGTGGTTGACCGATGCTCGAATCAGAGACACCTCCTGGCGAGGGTCGATGCGAGCGAATCGAGATCAGATCGAGCCCGCCGGCGTAACGGCAGGGAAATCCTTCTCGGGATCAAACACGTTATTGAAAAAGTTCGTCAGGGAGTACATGGCCACCAGCGCGACAATCTCCATGACATTCGCATCCGTATAGCCCGCGTCGCGGACGGTTTTGAGATCGGCATCACTGACCTTGCCGCGAGTCTCGATGACCTTGTGCGCGAACTGCAGGGCAGCGTTGCGCTTGGGGTCAGTGGCCTGGCCCTTGCGGGCGAGAATGATTTCATCGGCCGGCAGCTTGGCCATGTGCTCGGCGGTAAAACTGTGAACCGCCAGGCAGTAGTTGCAGCCATTCGCTTCGGAGACGGCGAGGCCGATGCTGTCACGCGTCTTCACGTCGAGCGCTTTGCTCAAGGAACCGAGCAACGTAGCCCATGCGTTGAACGCGATCGGGCTTTGCGCGAAGGTCACCATCATGTTTGGCGTGAACCCGATGTTCCGGGTGAACGCATCGAGTGTCGGCTTCGAATCGGCCGGTACTTGTTCCGGGTTTAACACTGCACTTCTAGGCATCGTAGTCTCCGTAACTCACTGGTTTATTGAACAATCAAACGAGATCCAACACTTCGGCCAACGGACGGCGCGGCTTCTGCGCCCAGTTTCCCGGACGCTCCGCGCCTATGGACAACAGCATCACCGGCACTTCGTTTTCAGCCAGGCCGAACTCACGGGCCACCGCTTCGGCATCGAAACCGATCATCGGTGTAGAACCCAGGCCTAACGAGCGGGCGGCATAGATCATCGCCGACGCACCGAAGGTGGCCGTGCGCACTGCTTCGTCGCGCTGGCGCTGCGGGTGCTGCAAATACAAATCGCGTGCGGGGATTTCCCAATCCGGCACCATCGAGGCCGGCATCACGCCCGCTTCAACCAACGGCGCAAGGCGTTGCGGTATGACGCTGGAATCGGCCAATTGGCCGCAGATGATGAAAGTAACGGCGGCTTCAATGATCGGCGGCTGACTCCAGGCAATCGGACTCAACCGGGCTTTGGCTTCAGGGGTGCGTACGGCGATGAAGCGCCAGTTCTGTATGTGGAAGGAAGTCGGTGCGGTGGTGCCGATTCGCACCAGCTCACGAATTTGCTCGTCGCTCAACGTGGCGGCGGGATCGTAGTACTTGGCGGCACTGCGACTCACGATGCATTCGATGACGGCGTTGGTCATGATGGTTCCTGTCGTTGAAGGGAAGTTGAAGTACCAGAGCGCATTCACTCGATGCGTCGCGGTGGTAGCTGCGTCCTGGTCTTTGCATCTTCCACCGTCAATGGTATGAATTGAAGAACCAAGAATCCCCACTTTTGTGTGTACCAAGAATATGAATTCAGACCTGCAGATTCAGCTCGACCGGACAGCGAAGCTGTCTCTGACAGAACAGATTCGTATGAGTATCAGCAGGGCCATAGAGTCAGGCCTGCTCGCCCCCGGCACTCGATTGCCTTCATGGCAGGACCTTGCCGCGCACCTGGGTGTGGCGCGCGGAACCGTTCAAACGGCGTATGAACGGTTATCAGACGCCCAGTTGATCGAAACCTTCGGCGCGAAGGGCACACGCGTGGCGCCGCGCCCTCGTGTGGCGGTGGCTCAACCGCAACCGCCGGACCCCGGCGCGTTTATGAGAGCCTATCAACGGATGAACACCGGGCCGGCGATCTTTCAGCTCGGCATTCCAGCGTCCGGAGGCTTGCCGGAAAAGCTTTTCGCGCGCGCGCGCTCCTCCAATCTCCTGAAGGCAGGATCCTTTTCGTCATTGATCTATCCCGATCCTCGGGGGGAACTGGAGCTGCGCCGAGAGATTGCAGGCTACCTCTCCCTCTCCAGAAACCTGCATTGCTTCCCTGAGCAGGTGTTCATCACGTCGGGATACAGCTCCGGCCTGGGGCTTGCACTGCGAGTACTGGGTCTGGACGGTAAGAAAGTCTGGATGGAAGATCCCGGTTTCTTTCTGACCCGCAAGGGGCTGGAGCTCGCTCGTTTGCAGGTCATTCCGGTGCCGGTGGATGATGAAGGTCTCAACGTAGGCTACGCCATCGAGAACGCCGCGGACGCTGCGTTAGCCGTCCTGACGCCCGGTCAACAAGCGCCCCTGGGTTCGACGCTGTCGTTGAGGCGACGGCTTCAACTACTCGATTGGGCGGTCTCGAACGACGCCTGGATCATCGAAGACGACTACCTCAGCGAGTTGCAACTGGAAGGCCGGGCGGCCCCTGCCCTGGCGTCTTTGGACGAGGGCAAACGTGTCATCCACATCGGTACATTCAGCAAGACCATCAGCCCGGGACTGCGCCTTGGATTTGTCGTAGCGCCAGCCGAACTGGTTGTCGCGTTCTCCGAGGTCGCCGCAACGCTTGCCCCCGCCCCCTCCCCCCTCATCCAACTCGCCACGGCTCAGTTCATGCACGAGGGCCACTACATCCGGCGTGTCCGTCGGCTCAAGCGACTCTATTGTGCCCAGCGTGACGCGCTATGCGAGCAGTTGCGCATGCGCAATGCAGAGTGGGTCAAGGCAGGCCTGGCAGTCCTGCTCAGACTCCCCGACGGCGCGCCCGACGTGCAGATCGTTCAGGACGCGATGACCATTGGCATTGCACCGTCGCCTTTGTCAGCCTGGTTCGCCACTCCGTCCGGTAGCTCATCTGGCCTATTGCTCGGGGTTGCCACAGCGCCTGAAGCTCAGCTCGCCACATCGTGTCATCGACTGTTCGAAATCATCGAGCGATATTGCCAGCCCCATGTTCGAGGCAGCAAAAAGAGTACGAAGGACCGGGTTTGAAACGAGCGCAACACCGTTCGCATACGCTAACCTGACGCCTGGACTCGACGGCTCAGCCCTCACTCATCAGATCAAGGCCTTGCACACTATGATCATCTCTTCTGCATCGGACTACCGCGAAGCGGCACGCCGCAAACTCCCCCGTTTTTTGTTCGACTACATCGACGGAGGCGCTTATGCAGAGCATACGTTGAGGGCCAACAGCGCCGACTTGAGTGACGTCAGCCTGCGCCAGCGCATCCTGAAAAATGTCGAAAGCCTGAGCCTGGACACCACCCTCTTCAACCAAAAACTGGCAATGCCCATCGTGCTGGCGCCGGTAGGGCTGACCGGCATGTTCGCCCGCCGTGGCGAGGTGCAGGCGGTCAAGGCGGCGCAAAACAAAGGCATCCCGTTGTGCCTGTCGACCGTGTCGGTGTGTTCGATCGAGGAAGTCACGGCAAACGCTCAGCAGCCGATCTGGTTTCAGCTGTATGTACTGAAAGATCGCGGCTTCATGCGCAACGCACTGGAGCGTGCGCAAGCCGCCGGGGTGCAGAACCTGGTGTTCACGGTCGACATGCCCACGCCCGGCGCCCGATACAGGGATGCCCACTCGGGCATGTCGGGTCCGTTCGCCTCGTCGCGTCGCGTGCTCCAGGCCATGACCCGCCCCGACTGGGCCTTCAACGTCGGCGTGATGGGGCGTCCACACGACCTCGGGAATATCTCCAAGTACCTGGGCAAAGCCGTCACGCTTGAGGACTACATGGGCTGGCTGGCCAACAATTTCGACCCGTCGATCAGCTGGAGCGATCTGGAGTGGATTCGTGAGTTCTGGAAAGGCCCGATGATCATCAAGGGCATTCTCGATCCCCAGGATGCCCGCGATGCGGTGAGTTTCGGTGCTGACGGGATTGTCGTTTCGAACCATGGCGGCCGACAGCTCGACGGCGTCCTCTCCACCGCCAACGCCTTGCCTCCGATCATGCAGGCGATAGGCAATGACCTGAGCGTGCTGGTCGACTCGGGCATCCGCTCAGGGCTGGATGTGGTGCGCATGTTGGCCCTGGGGGCGAAAGGGGTTTTGCTGGGACGTTCGATGGCCTACGCGCTGGCTGCCGACGGGCAACGCGGGGTGGAAAACATGCTGGATATTTTTGCCAAGGAGATGCGTGTGGCGATGACGCTGACCGGGGTGACGTCCATTGATCAGATCGACGAATCGATTCTGGTGCGCTCCTACAACGCTTGATCTGCCTCGCCTGCAGGTGTACTCGATCCCTGTGGGAGCTGGCTTGCCTGCGATGGCGGTGTGTCAGGCAACATCAAAATTTGATGTACCGCCCCCATCGCTGGCAAGCCAGCTCCCACAGGTTCACAGGTAAATAGATGGATATGTACTCAACCAAAAACAGCCTTGTCCTCCACACAATCAGATCGAACAGCTACTCCCCCCGTGCTTCTCCAGATAACGCTGCTGCTCCTCACCCGCCAGCTCAAACTCACCCAGCGGCACAATCACCGTGGCCACCGGCTTGGCCAATTGCCCCGAAGCCTCCAGCGCCCGCCTGGCGACCCGCGCCAACTGCTCTTGCTCGGCAGAACCAAAAAACAACGCCGACCGATATTTCACCCCGACATCAGCGCCCTGCCGATCAACCGAAGTCGGATCATGCAGCGTCCAGAAATGCTCGATCAGGCGACTGTAAGCAATCACCCGCGCATCGAAATCAACCTGCACCACTTCGATCGACACCGGCTCGCCACTGGCCGGTCGTGCAAACCCGACCCGCGTATCCCGCACCCCCGGCAATGCCCGAAATGAAGCTTCAGCGCCCCAGAAACAACCGGCGCCAAATGTCGCCTGTTCAACAACCGCGTCTTGCTGAATATCCGTCATGCGCGGACACCCTCCTGTTGTGGCAGCAGATGCAAGTGCAACTGTGCGATATGTTCAGGCCCGATGCCGCAGCATCCGCCAACGATACTGGCTCCGACGGCGACCCACGACCGCGACCAGTGCAGGTAGGCTTCAGGGCCCAGGTCACGACGAATCTCCAGCAAGGTGCTATTGGCTTTGGCCTCGGTGCTGACCGGCGGGAAGGCATTGGCGTAAACCCCCAGCTCGATCGCTTGGCCGAGACGCTCAATAACCTCGCGAGCCTCGGCAAGTGCCGCCGCCATGACTTCCGGCTGGCTGCAATTGAACAGCACCACCGTTGCCCCCAATTCGACTGCCACACGCACCGCCTCGGCGACCGGTTCGCCGGAACGTAACCGAGGCGGTTCGCCCGTTTCATCCAGCAGCGTGAAGGACACCCATAGCGGCTTGGTTTCTATATCGGCATCGAGCGCCTCGACCACCGCCCGCACTTCAGCGATGGAACTTTGGGTTTCCGCCAGCCAGACATCCACGTGAGCCTGCAACCCGGCAATAAGCTCGCGATGGATCGCCACCGAACGTTGGTGATCAAAGAGATCCGGTCGATACGACCCCAGCGCCGGAGGCAGCGAACCGGCCACGGTGACCGGTTCACGACCGACCGCCGCCTGACGGGCCAGACGCCCTGCCCGATCGGCAAGCGTTCGCCCCTGCTCGGCAAAGCGCTCTTCGCCGATGTGGAAAGGCACCACCGCGTAGCTGTTTGTTGTAATGATTCGGGAACCGGCATCCACGAATGCCTGATGCGCCTGGAGCACAAATTCCGGCGCCTCGATCAGCGCGAGGGCTGACCATTCAGGCTGTCGAAATGGCGCGCCGATGCGCTGCAATTCGCGTCCCATGCCACCGTCGAGCAAGCGCAAGGAGCGGTCACTCATTGCGCTGCACTCACTTTCGGCGCCGAGGCGGCCAGCCATTGATCAACGGTGGCGCCATTCGCCTGGACCCACGCCTTGGCAGCAACGTCAGCCGGTTGTTTTTCCTTTTCGATCTTCAGGATCAGGTCATTGAGCTGCGCCGGCGCAATGGCAAAGTTATGCAAGAAATCGGCGATTTTCGGTGCGCGTTTTTGCAGGGCCGCAGAGGCCAGCACATACACCTTGGCATCCGGGAAGGCGCAGGTGATCCGGCTCTTGTTCAACCAGTCCGGATCGACCGTCGGGCTGATGAATTTCCAGCAACCGTCGGCCTTGTACAGCGGATCGCCTTTCTTGTTGTCCTGGGCATAGCCGTCGAACGCCGGCTCTTCCAGGCGACGCAGGTCAAAGGCCGAGAAGATCCAGTCCGGGGTGTAGGCGTAGAACACCACACCGCGCTGTGCCTTGTAGGCCGTGGCCAGCTTGGCGTAAGTCACCGAGGCTTCCGTGGACACCGATTCGAATTTATCGGCGAAGCCATAATCCTTGGCCTTGATCTGGCCGATGTAGGTCGACTCCCAGCCTGCCGGGCCGACCAGCAACTGCGCCTTGCCACCACCCAAGGGTTCGAAAAGCTTGGCGATTTCCGGTTTCTTCAGGTCATAGATGGACTTGACCCCGTACTTGTCCTGCAGATAGCCCGGGATATAAAACCCTTGCTCCCCGGCATAGGGTTGAACGTTTGCAACCAGCGACTTGCTGCCGCCAGTGACGTATTTGGCCCAGGCCGCCGACTGATTCGGCAGCCAGATGTCGGTCAGCACGTCGACCGAGCCATCGCCTTTGGCGGCGGCGCTGAACAGTACCGGGACATCCCCGGCCAGGTACGAGACGTCGCCATCGAGCCGGGTTTTGATCACCTCGCCCAGAATGTGTTGAATGGCGATGGCGCCCGTCCAGTTCTGCTCGCCGATGACGATTTTGTCCTTGGCCATGACGGTTGCCGGGAGAATAAAAGAGGCCAGTAACGCGGCCGCGCCAAGCGTACGAGAAAAATGTGTGTTCACGATAAGTCTCACTGTGGGTTGTGCAGGTGATCTTGCTTGCGCAAGCTCGATTGAATGATTCGATCCGGTATCAGCGCGCACAGCACGATCGCCACGCCGGCAAGCATGCCCTCGCCGCCCTTGATGTTGCGCAGCGCCGTCATGACGTCATACCCCAGGCCACCGGCGCCGATCAGCGCGGCCACCACCACCATCGACAGGCTCATGACGATGGTCTGGTTGATCCCCAGCAGCAGTGAGCGGCGCGCCAGTGGCAGTTGCACCTTGACCAGGGTTTGCCAGGGGCTGGCACCGTGGGCGACCGCTGCCTCGACCGCATCTTTCGGTACTTCCTGGATACCCAGCGAAGTCAGGCGGATCATCGGCGCCAGGGCGAAAATCACCGTGGCGATCACGGCCGGGGTCTTGCCGACAGAGAAGAACGCCACGGCGGGAATCAGGTACACGAAGGTCGGCAGTGTCTGCATGACATCCAGCAAGGGTGTGAACAGGCGCCGCACCAGCGGCCGCTTCGCCAGCAGGATGCCGGTCGGCACGCCGATGACCAGGGCGATCAACACCGAAGAACCCACCAGCGCCAGGGTGGCGATGGTGTGCTCCCAGAAGCCGAACAGGCCGATGTACAACAATGCAACGCCGCTGGTCAGCGCCAGTGCCAGTCCGGCCGAGCGCCAGGCGAGGAACACCACGGCCAGCGCCGACACCGGCCAGGGCAGCCAGCCGAGCAGATTTTCAATGCCTTCGATGACAGTGCGCACGGCAACGATCACGCCGACGAACGCACCTTCAAACGTCACCTGGGACCAGCCGATAAACTGGTCGATACTCTCCGCCGCCAGCAACAGCCATTGGCGGTTTTCGGGAAACTGCAACAGGGCATGGGGGGTATCGGGGGTGATGACGCGCCATATCACCAGGGCCTGACTGACCAGCAGCAATGCCAAAGGCAGCCCCCAGCCCGTCGTCTGCCGCACAGTTTGGCGGCTGAGCGAGATCGCGCTGAAGCGGCTGGCACCGAACACGGCCATAGCCGCGAGCACTGCAAGCCATGACGCGCTGGCCAGGCCTTGGCCCGCAACCGCCAATGCGGCGAGTTCGGCGGCAAACGTCAACCAGAACCACCCGCCCCTACCCCGCGCCGCCAGGGCTGCCGGCCCCAGCAACAGCGCTTGCCAGCGGGGCAAACCGTGATCGACAGATGGCTCACGGGGTTGGCGTTGTGGCGTCGGGGTGCGAATGCTGTCTGGACGTTGCAGCGCCGATGGCGTTGGCGTGCAATCGCGGAAAAAGTCTGCGACTTCGGCATCGGCGGGTTGCTCGAGCAATTGTTCGGGCGTGCCCAACTGCACCAGCCGGCCTTGCCGCAGCACGGCAATACGATCGGCCAGGCGTATGGCTTCCGCCGGATCGTGAGTGACCAGCAAAGTGCTGATTCCGCGCTCACGGGCCAGGGCCAGAAAGTGACTTTGCAGATCGCGGCGGATGGTCGGATCCAGCGCGCTGAACGGCTCGTCCATCAGCAGGATATCGGGCTTGGTCACCAAGGCCCGGGCAAACCCCACGCGCTGCTGCATGCCACCGGACAGTTCATGGGGGTAATGCTCGCCCCAACCGTCCAGGCCCACCGCCTGCAACTGTTCGATGGCCGCCGCATGGCGCACGGACTCGGGTTCGCCGCGCAGCTCCAGTGGCAGCGCCACGTTGTCCAGAACCGTGCGATGGGGCAGCAGGCCGAAATGCTGAAACACCATGCCGATGCGTCGCGACCTGAGGTTACGCAAGGCCTGGTTGCTCAAGCCGCTGATGGCTTGTCCGTCGATCAAGACCTCGCCACTGCTGGGCTCGATCAAGCGGTTGATGTGACGCAATAACGTCGACTTGCCGCTGCCGGACGTCCCCATCAGGCACAGCACTTCACCACGACGCACCTTCAGGCTGACGTTGCTGACCGCGGGCGCGACCGGCGCACCTTTGCGCAGATAGGCCTTGGTGACGTCGCGCAGTTCGAGTACGACATCACTGTCATTGGCGGGGCTGTCGGACGGTGGCGAAAATCTTTGAAAGGACTCAATGCGTGCAGTCGACAAAGACGTTTGAATGGTGGTCACAGGAGCTCCCGGCCCAAGGTAGAAAATCGGCCAAGCGCCAGGTGGTAAACGCAGCGCTCTCAAGAACGCATAAAGCTAATCGATCTTAAAAAAGTTAAATAAATATCTTTTTGGAATTAGCTTAGGCTTGGCAAGCGTCATGCCGGGGGCATCGAATGCAGACCTGCGTCGATGGGCGAGATACAGTTGGCCGAGGGGCCGACATTCAACACAGAGGGAATTGATCCATGCGCATCGCCTTGCTGTCCGATATCCACTTGTCCGTCAACGCCATACCGTTTCCCGACGTGGATGCCGATATCGTCGTGCTGGCAGGGGACATTGCCCGACCCGCCAGGGCCATTGAATGGGCCAGAACCTGCCCGGCTCCGATCCTGTACGTGGCCGGCAATCACGAGTTCTATGGCAGTGACCTGATCTCGACTTACGAACAGCTGAACAGCTTGTCCCAAGGCACAGGGATACAGGTTCTGGAGCGCTCGGAATATGTCCACGACGGCGTGCGTTTCCTGGGCTGCACCCTGTGGTCGGACTACCGTCTGTTCGACGATGCGCAGGCTCGGAGCCAGAGTATCGATCTGGCGACACAGCTCATTCGCGACTTCAGCCATATCAAAGTTTCGCCGGACTTTCCGGACCTGTTCACCCCCGCGGTTTCCCAGCTGATTTTTCTGCAGACCGTCGCCTGGCTGGACGACTGCTTCGCCCGGGATAGTACGACGCCCACGGTGGTGATCTCGCATTTCGCACCGACCCGGTCGAGCATCAGCCCGATGTTTGCCGGTTCGCCGATCAACCCGAGTTTCGTTTCGGACCTCGAAGAACGGATCAAACAATGGCAGCCGGCGCTGTGGTTGCATGGGCATACCCATGGCAGTTTTGACTATCGGGTGGGCAATACCCGCGTGGTGTGCAACCCCCGGGGCTATGCGAAAAATGGTGTGAACGAGAACCCCGCATTCAACGATGCATTGGTGATTGAGCTGGGTCCATCGCTCACCTGAAAAAATGACTCGGCGTCGTCCCGAACTGCTTTTTGAACATGGTGGTAAACGCGCTGGGGCTGTCGTAGCCCAAGGCGCCCGCCACGTCGATGATCTTCTCGCCGACCGCAATACGCTCCAGCGCCAACAGCAGGCGGGCCTGTTGGCGCCACTGGCCGAAGGTCATGCCGGTTTCCTTGTGAAACAGGCGCTGGATGGTCTTGGCATCCAGGCTCAGCCGAGCGCTCCAGTCCGCCAGCGTCGATCCATCCCCCGGGTCCTGTTGCAGGGCCGAACAGATCGCCTGGATTCGTTCATCCGCCGGTTGCGGCAGGTGCAGGGGCAAGGTCGGCAGGAGGGTGAGTTCGTCCACGATCAAACGCATGATCCTGGCTTCGCGCGAATCCTCGTCCATGGGTGCCGCGATGGTCACCGAGGTCTTGATCAACTCGCTCAGTAGCGCGGAAATGCTCACGGCCCGCGTTTCGTCCGGCAGCTCGGGAAATTGATCCGGCCGCACGAAGACGCTGCGCATCTTCAATGCGCCGACGCAACGAATCGAGTGCACGTGCCCGCTGGGCATCCAGATCCCTCGGCTCGGTGGAACCGTCCATTGGCTCAGCCCCGAATGCACGACCATCACGCCCTCGATGGCGTAGATCAACTGGTGCTTGGCGTGGCGGTGAGGTTCGATGATCCAGTCTTCCGGGTAATCGGTCGCACTGGTGCAGACCGCCCAGGCGACTTCGTCCATTTCGACCAGAAATGTTTCCAGCGATTTGACCATGATGCCTCTTTTACGAAAGTAGCCGCCCGAATTGCGCGAGACAGGCAATTTCGCGAAATCTAGCATAGCGCCAGGTTTACGCAATGCCCCTCTTTCCCAGCCTGGATGATGTGCGATGTCCTCAATGACGACCCCTTGCGCCACCGCCTCGGTGGCCGGCCAGACCAGTCCCCTGGTCATGCGCGTGATCGGTGCCTGCGCGTTGGCGCACCTGATCAATGACCTGATTCAGGCCGTGTTGCCTTCGATCTACCCGATGCTCAAGGCCAACTACGGCCTGACCTTCACCCAGGTAGGCCTGATCACATTGACCTTCCAGCTCACCGCTTCGCTGCTGCAACCCTGGGTCGGTTACCACACCGACCGGCACCCCAAACCCTGGCTGCTGCCCGCCGGGATGGTCTGCACCCTCATCGGCATCCTGATGCTGGCCTTTGTCGGCAGCTTCCCGGCGATTCTTGTGGCCTCGGCGCTGGTGGGCATTGGTTCCTCGACCTTTCACCCGGAAACCTCACGGGTGGCGCGTCTGGCCTCGGGCGGTCGCTTCGGCCTGGCACAGTCGACCTTCCAGGTCGGCGGCAACGCCGGCAGCGCCTTCGGCCCCTTGCTGGCGGCGGCGATCATCATTCCTTACGGTCAGGGGAATGTGGCCTGGTTCGGCCTGTTCGCAGTGTTCGCCATCCTGATCCTGTTTGGCCTCAGCCGCTGGTATCGCAGTCACCTGAACCTGTTCAAGCTCAAGCAAGGCAGCAAAGCCACCCATGGCCTTTCGAAGCAACGGGTGACCTTTGCCCTGGCGGTGCTGGCGCTGCTGGTGTTCTCCAAGTACTTCTACATGGCCAGCTTCACCAGCTACTTCACCTTCTACCTGATCGAAAAATTCGACCTGTCAGTCGCCAGCTCTCAGCTGTACCTGTTCCTGTTTCTCGGTTCTGTCGCCGCGGGTACGTTCTTCGGCGGCCCCATCGGCGACAGGATCGGACGCAAGAAGGTGATCTGGTTTTCCATCCTCGGCGCCGCCCCCTTCACCCTGGCCCTGCCCTACGTCGACCTGTTCTGGACCGGCGTGCTGAGCATGGTCATCGGCTTCATCCTCGCCTCGGCGTTCTCCGCCATCGTGGTCTTCGCCCAGGAACTGGTACCGGGCAACGTCGGCATGATCGCCGGCGTCTTCTTCGGGCTGATGTTCGGCTTTGGCGGTATTGGCGCTGCGTTGCTGGGGCATTTGGCGGATATTCACGGTATTGAGTATGTGTATGCGCTGTGCTCGTATCTGCCGTTGTTGGGGGTTTTGACGATTTTGTTGCCTTCTACCAAGGGGGTTTGAGCAGATGACTGTGGGAGCGAGCCGGCTCCGGGCGGCGTTCCGACGAAAGGGTCCTCACATCCAACATCTCTGCTGAATGACCCACCGCCTTCGCGAGCAGGCTCGCTCCCACAATGGTCGGGGGTGGGACACAAATATCGTCAGCAACGCAAATCCCCTGTGGGAGCGAGCCGGCTCGCGAAGGGGTCCTCACATCCAACATCCAAGCCGACTGAGTCACCGCTTTCGCGAGCAGGCTCGCTCCCACAAGGGGATTGGCTACAGCCGCACGACCTGCGCCCTCCCCGGTTTTTCGTTTCTGCGCCCCTTTCGCATTTTTGTGCGACAAATCCCGCTTCAGGGGCTCCCGTATCCCCTCTTCGTTTGCTAGTTTGCAAACGTTTCTGATTAAACGATCAGATATTTCTCACAAACCGCCTGCAAAGGAATGCCCCCAACAATGGATTTTTCACTCAAGCACCTGGCCGCGGCCACCCTGATGCTCGCCGGCCTGTCGTCGTTCACCACCGCTGCGCACGCCAACATCACCCCGCAACAGAGCGCGATCATTCTCAAGACTTTCAGCGATGCGTCGGTCACGGATTTCAGGCAGTTCCTGCAGAGCCTGGCCAAGAGCGACGTCGCCAAAACCGGCGACATCGGCCCGGCCATCAGTGCCTTCCTCGACAACAAGACGCTTTCTCCCGATCAGCAAAACGAAATCCATCGCCTGCTGGGCCTTTATGCGCGAGTGAAATACGGCAGCGCCGCCACCGAGACCCTGCGCGAGCTGGTGGCCATCCCGACGTTCCGCGTGGACGGCGTTGCCCAACACGAGAACCCCGAGTTCATCAAGATCGCCGACAAGATCAAGGGCCTGGCCCAGGCGTTCAACCTGAACTTTCGCAACATCGACAACCGCGTCTATGAAATATCCCTCGAAGGCACTGGCGATGAAGTGGTCGGCATTCACGCCCATGCCGATGTGGTGCCTGTAACGCCGGAGAACTGGGTGCTGCAGGACGGCACCAGACTTGATCCGTTCAAAGTCACCCTGATCGGCGACCGCATGTATGGCCGGGGCACCGAGGATGACAAGAACGGCATCGTCGTTTCGCTCTACGCCATGAAGATCATTAAGGAAGAAAAGCTGCCGCTGGCCCGGAACTTCAAGCTGCTGGTCGACACCACCGAGGAAACCACGGGTGACGCCATCCCGTACTACTTCGAACGCAACCCGACCCCCAACTACAACCTGGCACTGGACGGTGGCTACCCGGTGGTGATCGCCGAGAAAGGCTACGGCACCGTCATGGCCAGCTTTGCCCGGCGTACCGCGCAAGGCCAGGGCGCAGAACTCATCTCGATGACCGGCGGCCTGGCCACCAACCAGATTCCATCGACATCAGTCGTTACCCTGGTGACTGACAAGCCTGCCGAACTGGCCGCCAGCCTGCAAAAGGCCGGTACCGATTACGCCAAGCGCAATGGCGGCAACTTCACCGTAGACGCCAAAGTCGACGGCAAGGACGTCAAACTGACGGTCACCGGCGTTTCCGCCCACTCCTCCGAGCCCGAGTCCGGCGTCAACCCGGTGGCCAGGATGCTGGACTTCATCAATAGCCTCGACGGCAAGGTCGCACTCAAGCAGAACGCGATCACTGACGCCGCCCGCTACGCCGCCGACAACTGGGGGCTGGATTACCTGGGAGGCAAATTGGGCGTCGGTTTTTCCGATGAATTCATGGGCCCGCTGACCACCTCCCTGACTTATGTCGGGATGGATGACAAAGCCTTCAAACTCGCGGTCAACCTGCGCGTGCCGAAGGGCAAGTCGCCGGAAACGCTCAAATCGCAAATCGCCACAAAGCTGGACGCCTGGAGCAAGAAGACTCACATCGCGCCGACCTTCGACTACTCGATCGCCGAACCGATGTATCGCAACCCCGAAGGCGAATGGGTCAAGGCCCTGCTCGCCGTGGCCAGCGAAAACCTTGGCATGGAACACAAGTTCGGCACCTCCGCCGGCGCCACCTCGGTGCATGAACTGCCCAACGGTGTGCAATTCGGCCTGGCCATGCCCGACGTCAAATACACCGGCCACAACGACAACGAGTTCAAGACCACCGAGCAGTTCCTGCTGGACCTGCAGATCGTGACCGAGATGATGGGACGCATCGGGCAGTTGCCGAAACTCTGATCCCCTTCGGACCCGCCGTTCTGGCGGGTCCACTGCTCTAGTCATCCAGATGCGGGTGGAGCATTGCCCAGGCTTCGGTGGTGAAGCGATAGCTCTTGTCTTCCTGGAACTGAATCACACCCTCATCGCACAAGCGCTTGAGCACTTCACGAACGCTGATGAACGCAAGCTCCGCAGAGAACGACTCCAGAGAGGCATGCACCCCGCGCACGCCAATGGAACGTCCGCCCAAAGTGGCAATGACCAACGCATTGATCACTTTGAAACGGATCAGACTGGCACGCAGTCCATAGCAGCGAAGCAACTCTCGAATATGTTCATTGGCACTGCGATCGTGTTCGAAGGCGAGTGAACGGGTTGCCTGAAAGGGTTGAGGTGCAATAGCCGCTACTGAGCCTGAGTTGTTCAACATGCGAATACTCCTTTTCAGAAATGTTCAATGGGGGCTCCCGTGGCCGTAGCCCCCTTCACGTCTGCGTCAGAAATCGACCGTGGCCGACAATTGCAGCGTGCGCGGATAACCCGGAGAGAACGCACCATAAGAGGCAACGCCCGACCAGTACTCGCGATCGAAGACGTTCTGCACCGTGGCCCGGAATGTCGTAGGTCGACCTTCGATCCTGGTGGCATAGCGAGCCCCCGCATCGAAACGGGTCCAGGCATCCAGCTCCTGGGTATTGGCCTGATTGACGAATTGACGGTCGGTGTAGATCGCACCGCCAGTGAGGGTAAAGCCCTCGATCCACGGCGTATCCCATTCAGCCCAGAGGTTGGCTTGTACGTCAGGCACCCCCACAGGCTTGTTGCCACGGTTCGCGGCGGTGGCCGAATCCGTCAGTTCGCCATCGAGTAGCGTCACACCGCCCATCAAGCGCGTGCCCGGTGCCACTTCACCGTAGATACTCAACTCCACGCCGCGGTTACGTTGCTCAGCCTGTACCGAGAACACGTTGCCCGCGCCGATTTCGCCACTGGGCTTCTCGATCTGGAACAGCGCCAGCGTGGTCATGAACGTGCCGTGCTCATACTTGACGCCGATCTCATGCTGCTTCGACTCATAAGGTGCGAACGTCTCGCCGGCGTTGGCCGCCGTGCCCGGCGCGATATCACCTTTGCTCAAGCCTTCGACGTAGTTGTAGTAAAACGAGACGTCTTCCCAGGGCTTGACCACCACGCCGACCAGCGGGGTCGTGGCACTGTCGTCATATCGGGAACTCACCGAACCGGCCGCATTGTAGTTACGCGACTCGATGTCCTGGCGGCGCACGCCCAAGGTCAACTGCAGACGGTCATCCAGCACCGACAGCGTGTCGGTCAGTGCAACGCCGGACAAATCCGACTCGGAGATGCGCAGCACCTTTGGCGCGCTGATGAACTGCCTGGGCACATCCACCGGATGGTAAATGTTCGAGCGGATGTCCGTTCCGTTGGTGATTCCCCTCGACAGTTCGTCCTGATACCGGGTCGCCATCAGCGTGGTCGTGTGGGTAACGGGACCGGTTGCGAATACGCCGCGAATCCCTAAATCGGCTGTCGAACGATCGACGTTGAATTTGTAGTAACCCGGAATGTTGCTGGTATCGCCTGCGTCGTTGAGGATTCTCGGCACCTGGTCGGACAGCCGCTTGACGTCTGATCGTCCGCCACCGGCATGGGCAAATACAGTGACCGCATCCGTCAGGTCATACTCGCCACCCAGCAACGCCGACTGCTCCCGGGTGTCCGACCATCCCCACTCCTGCGACACGTTGGTACGACCATTCGGGGCAGACGGGATGTCAATGCCGGGCGCGACGGTGAATGGCCGCGAGGCAGCATCAAAGCTTTCTTTCTGGCTGATGAAGTCGAGGTTCAGGCGCAACCGATCCCCTTGGTAATCGAGCGCGATGGCACCGATATTGAGATCTCGCTCCTGGTTGTCAACGGCGGTGTCTCCACCCTGCAGGCCGCCGTTGAAGCGCACGCCGAACTGGTTCTCGGCGCCGAATCGACGGCTGATGTCCAGGTGTCCCCCCACTTGGGAGTCCGACGCATAGCTGGTGGTAAAGCGGGTCAGGCTTTCGGCCAGCGGCCGCTTGGGAACGATATTGATCACCCCGCCGACACCGCTGTTGGGCGAAATCCCGTACATCAGGGCACCCGGTCCCTTGAGCACTTCGACACGTTCGGCGTATTCGGTGAACACCCGGTAATTGGGCGCCACGCCATACACGCCATCGTAGGCCAGTTCGCCCAGGTTGCCCTCGCCTACCGCAAATCCGCGAATGAAAAACGAGTCGACGATGCCACCAGTCTGACCGGTGGATCGCACGGAAGGATCTCGCTCCAGGGCGTCAGCCACAGTCACCGTTTGCAGGTCAGCCAGGGTTTTTGCGGTGTAGCTGGTCACACTGAAAGGTGTATCCATTACGTCTTTGTTGCCCAACATTCCCAAGCGGGCGCCACGGGCAACCTGACCACCGGCCAGCACGGGCGGGAGCGCGGTCGGGCCATTGTAGACACCGTCGATGTTGGTCACGCCGAGGGTCAACCCGGCAGCAGTGTCATCGGCCAGCGGCACAGCAGAACTGTTCGAGGTCTTGTCGGCGGTAGCCTCCTGCTCGGGGGCGGCGGCCCAGGCGTTGGCGCTTCCTGCGACCAAAACGAAACTCAGCGTGGCGGTGCGGATTGCGAGCGATAACGCGCACTCACCGCAAGGTCGACTTGCAACAGACATGACGTAAGGATCCTTTTCAGCAAGGGAAAATGGTAATCACTCCTATTGCCAGTCGACCTGCGAAAAAGTATCACCCCCCTGAGTTTTATTTTTTCCAGATCTTATCTGTCGTGCGATATCGGGTTGGAAATCCGTCAGCGAAATACCAGGGAGCTGTTTTCCCCTGATCACAAAGCACGTAGTCTGCTGATCCGCGATTGCGGCGATGGCGCCCTGCACCGAGGGCATTTTGAACCTCACGCCTGATGCCGTTTAACCACCGAGACTGACTCATGTCCCATGCAGGTGTCATCCAGGGTTCGAATGTAAGAATCCTGATTTATCTTCTGTTCGCGATCCAGCTCATCTCCATGGGCGCGATGGAAATGAGCGGGCCGTTCTGGCCCGTCCACCTGCGTGGGCTGACGTCCTCGGAGTCGGTTTTCAGCTTCGCCAGCATCGCCGTGTACGTCGGGCCGATGCTGGGCATCATTCTGACCAGCGCATTCTGGGGCCGTATCGGTGATCGCTACGGCCACAAGCTGATGATGATCCGTGCCCTTGCCGGCTTGTCGTTGACCCAGCTTGGGCTGGCACTGTCCGGTGACATTTGGGTCATCCTGGTCCTGCGATTCCTGCAAGGTGCCTTCGCCGGGTATATCGCCCCGGCACAGGCTTACGGTGTGAGTATCGAAGCGCCTTCGCGGCGGGCGCGGCTGTTTGCGATCCTGCAGATATCGACCAACGTCGGTTCGTTGCTAGGCGCGGTGGTCGGCGGGTTGATCCTCGATTACGCGACGTTCTTCTGGATCAACATCATCGCCTCGGCACTGTGCGCGATTTGCACCGTGGTGGCCGCCGTGACATTGCCGGATGTACCGCCGGTGAAGAAAACACCCGCCGCCCATACCGCTGCCGCGACTGGCCGTACCGGCAGTGTCTGGCAAGGATCGCCGCTGCTGTCACTGCTGTGTGTCATGGGCATTCTGCTGTTGGCGCGGATGCTGCCCCAGACAGCATTCTCGTTGTACGTCAGCTCGATATTCGAGGTCAGCAATTCGGTCGTCGGCCTGTGCTATGGCTTGCTGGCACTGGGTTTCATTCTTTCGGCGACGGCCTGGTCACGCTACTTTGAACACCGCAGCCAGCAAGACACCCTGCAGCGCATCAGTTACATCGTCATCGGCTGCATTGCCCTGACCGCGGTGGCCGGTGTCACACGCAACGCCATGGTGTTTGTCGCTGCCTATTTCATCTGGGGAGTGCTGCTGGGGGCCACCACACCGGTGCTGATGGCCCTGATCTCGAAAACCGCCGACAGCTCACGACAGGGCCACGTGCTGGGGATTGCCCAGGGCACCGCGCAATTCGCTTCGATTGCGGGCATTTCGGCCGGTGGACTGCTCAGCCAGGTCTATGGCTTGCAGTACACCTATCTATTCGTTTGTCTGGCTTATGCGGTGGCACTGCTTCCCATTGTCGCCTTGCGATACCGGCCCGTGGGCGCGCACCCCAATCGCGACCCATGCGGGGATTGATCAAGGCGCCTGGATTGAATACGGGATACCGAATCCCGCTTGCTTCACAGGCGAGTTGTCAATTAGCATTGGGAATACTTCTCAATTGCAAAAAACCTGCAGCCATGAGCGAAATCCTGCCCGCGAACAACGATAATCATCTGCGCGTGATCGAGGCCCTGTACAACGGTCATCATGGCTGGCTGTATGCCACGCTGAAGAAAAAGCTGGGTAACGCCATGGATGCGGCGGATCTGGCGCAGGACACCTTCACTCGCATACTCGCCTCCCAGGTCACCGCCATCGAGCAGCCCCGAGCCTACCTGAGCTGCGTGGCCAAGGGCATTCTGGTCAACTGGTATCAGCGCAAGGCACTGGAACGCGCCTACCTGGATGCACTCACGCACCTGCCCGCCCCGCAAGTGCCATCGCCTGAATTACGTTTCATGGTGCTGGAGACCCTGCACGAAATCGACGCGATGCTCGACACCCTTCCTCCGCTGGTCAAGCGCGCATTTCTGCTGTCGCAGATCGGTGGCCTGAAATACGACGATATCGCCGAACAGCTGAACGTCTCGCTGATCACGGTCAAGCGCTACATGAAACAGGCTTTCGTGCAGTGCCTGATGCTGGTGGAATGAATGTTCACCCGCCGCAATGAACCGCCGCTCGACCCCGAAGTTCTCGAAGAGGCCGCCGAGTGGTTGATGCGGCTGAGTGAAAACGACCTCAGCGATACCGAACGCGCCGAATGGGAATGCTGGAAGGTCAGCAGCCCTGAACGTGATCGGGCCTGGGCCCGCGCGCAGTTACTGCAAAGCAAGCTCGACGGGTTGCCTCCCTCACTGGCGATGTCGGCACTGGATCGCCCGAGCAGTCCCGAACGTCGCGCGGCCCTGGGCAAACTGGCCCTGCTGCTGGCGGCGGTCCCTGCCGGTTGGGGCAGCTGGCACCTGGCGCAATCGCAGCAATGGTCGGCGGACTACCGCACCGCCGTGGGTCAGCGCCGCGAGTTGACCCTGGCCGACGGCTCGCAGATCACCCTCAATACCGACACGGCCATCGACGTGCTGTTCGACGCCAATCAGCGACTCATCAACTTGCGCGCAGGTGAAATACTGGTACAGACCGCGCCGGATGTTTCACCGCTGGCCCGCCCCTTTCTGGTCACCACCCGCCAGGGCCGGATGCAGGCCCTGGGCACACGATTCACCGTTCGCGAACTGATGCCCCGCACCCAGCTCGCCGTACTGGAAGGTGCTGTGCGGGTTGAATTGGCACAGAGCAGCCATGCAGCGCCGATGATCATCAACGCGGGACAGCGTACGGATTTCTCATCACAGGCCTTTGGCCAGGTCATGGCGACAGATCGCCACGTGGGTGCCTGGACCCAAGGCATGCTGATGGCCGACAAGATGCGGCTGGCGGATTTCGTTGCCGAACTGGCGCGCTATCGCAGAGGCTTCGTGCGCTGCGATCCGGCCATTGCCGATGTGCGCATTTCCGGCGCATTTCCCATCAACGATACCCAGCGCACGCTGAACATGCTGGCGCAAACCTACCCGGTGCTCGTCACCGGCCACTTGAGTGGTTACTGGGTGACGCTTTCTCCCGCCTGACCTCAGGCAAAAAAAATCGCCGCGCAGGTGATACTTTTTTTGATCTCGGCTGGCAAAGAAAGGAACAACCTTTACTACCTCGTCCATAGGGTCATCCATTCATGCTCGTTGCACGGCCCCTGCGTCCGGATCATCCGCTCAAGCCAGTTATTCGCAGTGTGTTGTTAAGCCTTGCCCTGAGCGTTGCCACTTGCCCGCTGGCCGTGGTCGCTACTGCCATGCAACTGGACGCTGTCGCCATCCATGCCTACAACATTGCGCCCGGACCGCTCGGCGCGACCTTGTCGAGTTTTGCCGTGGACGCCGGCATTGCCCTGTCGTTCGAGCCCGCCTTGACCGAAGGTTTGATCAGCCCGGGACTTTCCGGCTCTTACTCCACACAGGAAGCCGTCACCCGCTTGCTGGCCGGCAGTGGCCTGGACATGGTGGCGCGCGACGACGGCAGCTATACGTTGGTGGCACGCCGGGTGACGCTGGAGGAAACCACCGTCGATGGCATCGACCGACGCAGCGGCAGCTTGCCACCCCTGTACCCGGGCGGTCAGGTCGCCAGCGGAGCGCGTCTGGGCATGCTGGGCAATACGGATGTGATGGACGCGCCCTTCAGCATCAGCAGCTACACCTCGGCGATGATCAAGGATCAACAGGCGGTTACCGTGGGCGATGTGCTGGAGCGTGACTCTTCCGTGCGCTCCACGGGCCAGACTGGCGGCATTGTCGATTCATTCTTCATCCGCGGCTTTCCCGTCGGCGAAGGCAATCTCGGTGAACTGGCGTTCGACGGTGTGTACGGCGTGGCTTCCAACTACCGGGTGTTCACCGAGTACGCCGAACGCATCGAAGTGGTCAAAGGCCCCGGGGCCCTGCTCTATGGCATGTCGCCCAACAGTGCTGTCGGCGGCGTCATCAACGTGGTACCCAAGCGCTCTCTGGACGAGGATTTGACCCGATTCACCGCCAGTTACGCCATGGATTCGCAACTCGGCGGTCACATCGACGTCAGTCGGCGCTTCGGTGAGGAGCGCCGCTTCGGTGTGCGGATCAACGGCAGCGTCCAGCAAGGCGATACGCCCATCGACGATCAATCCCGGGAGGTCGGCATCGGCGCCCTCTCCCTGGACTATCAGGGTGATCGCCTGCGGACCACCCTGGACCTGATCAACCAGAAAGAACAATTCGACGCCGCGTCCCGACCGTTTCTGATCGCGCCCGGCGTGCAGATTCCCTCCGCCGCCAATGGCCGCAGCAACGTGAGCCAGGACTGGGGCTGGTCCGAAACCCGTGACAAATCGGCGCTGCTCGGTGGTGAATACGACGTCAACGATGCCCTGACCCTATTCGCCCACGCCGGTGGCGGCAAATCGGATGTAGCGCGCATGTCCGATCAAACCCCGACCATCATCAACGCCGCCGGCGACACCTCTTCAACCCCCGGCTACTACAAGTTCGAAGTGCAGCGTTACACGGTCGACGCCGGTGCCCGCCTGCGCTTCGACACCGGGCCGGTCAGTCACAGTACCGCCCTGCAAGTCACCCGTTATCGCGATGAGTTGTCCCGAGGCATCATTTCCGGCCCGGCCATACTGTCGAACATCTACCATCCGGTCCATCGCCCCAAGCCCTCTATCGCCAAACCGGATACGCCGACAATCTCCGAGAGCGAACTGTCCGGTGTGGCATTGGCCGATACCCTTTCGGTGCTGGACGAGCGCTTGCAAGTCACCGTCGGTTTGCGCCAACAGAACATCAAGTCCGACAACTACAATGCGGCCGGGGCCGTCACCACCTCCTACGACAAAAGCGATACCACGCCGCTGTTCGGTATCGTCGCCAAACCCTGGGACCACGTGTCGTTCTACTACAACTACATCGAAGGCTTGAGCAAGGGCGATGTCGCACCGTCCGCCGCTTCGAACGCGGGGGAGATTTTTTCACCTTACGTCTCCCGGCAACAGGAAGTCGGGGTCAAGGTCGACTACGGCAACCTCATGTCCACACTGGCCCTGTTCCAGATCAAGAAACCCAGCGGTGAGCTGTCGTCCGGGGTGTTCTCGGTACAGGGCGAGCAGCGCAACCGTGGCGTAGAGCTGAACATGTCCGGCCAGATGACCCCGCGCACGCGCCTGATCGGTGGTGTGACCCTGCTCGATGGGGAACTGACCAGCACCGGCGTAGCCGCCAACCGTGGCAATAAACCCGTCGGCGTCCCTGAGGTTCAGGCCAACCTTTGGGCCGAGTGGGATACCCCGGCTGTCGAAGGGCTGACACTGACCAGTGGTGCGATCTATACCGGCAGCCAGTACGTGAACCAGGCCAATACCCAGGAACTCGATGCCTGGACCCGCTTCGATGTCGGCGCGCGCTATGCCACTCGCATCGCGGATCGACCGACCACATTCCGCGCCACCGTGCAGAACGTGCTCGACCGCGAATATTGGTCGGGCGTCGCCTCCTACGGGGCGTTCTCCCAAGGTTCACCACGCACCCTGCTGCTGTCGGCCACCATCGATTTCTGAAACGTCCGGTCCGGCGCGGCGAACTGAGCCGTTATCCGGTCCGGCTTCTGCAAAGGCATACAACATGGTTTCGATTTTTAGACGCAGCCACACTGTCGCTGCACTGCTGTTCACCGGACTGCTGGGTTTGTCGCTGTTGTCGCTGACGCCGCGCAATGCCCACGCCGCCGATCCGGACCCCGCCCTCGGCACAGTCACCGACTTGCTGGGCCGCAAGGTCAAGGTTCATCTGCCGGTCAGGCGGGTCATCCTCGGCGAGGGTCGCCAGTTGTACCTGGTCGCCGCGCTGGATACGCAAAACCCCATTGAACGCATCGTCGGCTGGCGCAAGGACTTGATCCAGTCCGACCCGGATACCTACAGCGCCTACCTGCGCAAATTTCCCGATATCGCCAAGATACCGACCTTCGGCGGGTTCGAGGACGGCACCTTCGACATCGAGCAAGCGATCTCACAGCGACCGGATGTGATCATCCTGAACATCGAGGCCCAACATGCCACCGACGATGCGCGTTACATCGAGAAACTCGATGCCCTCGGCATCCCGGTGGTCTACGTCGACTTTCGCAATAACCCGATGCAAAACACCGAGCCGACCATGCGCCTGTTCGGCCAGCTGTTTGGCAAGGAAGCTCGCGCCGAAGCGTTCATCGACTTTCGCAACCAGCAGATCCGCCGTGTCACCGATGTCATTGAAGCGAAGCACCCTGCCCGCCCCAGCGTGTTCATCGAACGTATCGGTGGCTACACCGATGATTGCTGCCTGAGTTTCGGCAACGAGAACTTTGGTCTTTTTGTCGATTTGGCCGGTGGCAACAACATTGCCGGACGCATCATTCCCAACACCTTCGGCCAGTTGAACCCCGAGCAGGTCATCGTCGCCAACCCGGCCCACATCGTCGTCACCAGCGCCAACTGGGAAGCCTTCGCGCCCGGCGGTCATTGGATCGGCGTCGGCCCCGGCGCGGACATGGCACAAGCCAGGCACAAACTGGCGTGGTACACCCAGCGTCCGGCCTACACCGGCATCAAGGCTCAGGACGATCAAGCCTTCCATGCCATCTGGCATCAGTTCTACAACAGCCCCTACCAGTTCGCGGCCATCCAGCAACTGGCGAAGTGGATTCATCCGACGCTGTTTGCCGATCTGGATCCGGACGCGTCGTTTCGCGAACTGCATGAGCGGTTCCTGCCAGTCCCTTATGAACCTGGCTACTTTGTCAGCTTGCGCACGCCGGAGGTCAAACCATGAGCTCACTGAACGAAGCACGGGTTGTCCAGGGCGAGACTTACCGTCGCCTGGTACTGCGCAAACGCCTGATCCTGAGCGGACTCGTGGTGTTGCTGATTTGCAGTGTGCTGCTCGATCTGGCCCTCGGTCCGGCACGCTATAGCCTTACCGAAGTGCTGGGTGCGCTGTTTTCGCCGGATAGCGCTTCGCCGCAGGTCCGGGTGGTGATGTGGGATATCCGCCTGCCGGTGGCGCTGATGGCCGTCGCGGTCGGTGCGGCGTTGTCGCTGGCCGGTGCACAGATGCAGACGATCCTCAATAACCCGCTGGCCAGCCCGTTCACCTTGGGTATTTCCGCCGCTGCCAGCTTCGGCGCGGCGATGGGGCTGGCGTTTGGTGTCGCGCTGTTTCCGTTGGCCGCGCAGTACATGGTGCCGGTGAACGCCTTCATCATGGCCATGCTCTCAGCGTTGTTGATCCACTTCCTGAGCATGCGTCGCGGCGTAACGGCCGAAACCATCGTGCTGCTCGGCATTGCCCTGGTGTTCACCTTCAATGCGCTGTTGGCCCTGGTGCAGTTTTTTGCCACCGAGCAAGCCGTGGCGGCCGTGGTGTTCTGGACAATGGGCAGCCTGACCAAAGCCACCTGGCCCAAGCTCGGCGTGATTTGCCTGGTGATCCTCATCACCCTGCCGATCTTCGCCAAACGCGCCTGGGCCTTGACCGCGCTGCGCCTGGGCGATGACAAGGCCGCGAGTTTCGGCATCAACGTGCGCAGCCTGCGTTTCCAGACGCTGATCATGGTCAGCCTGCTGGCCTCTTTTCCGGTGGCGTTTGTCGGCACCATCGGCTTTATCGGGCTGGTCGGTCCCCACATTGCCCGGATGCTGATCGGTGAAGATCAACGCTTCTTCCTGCCGGCCTCACTGCTGACCGGCGCACTGATTTTGTCCGCCAGTTCGGTGGTCAGCAAAACCCTGATCCCCGGGGCAATTTTCCCCATCGGCGTGGTCACTTCGCTGATCGGCGTACCGTTCTTCATATCTCTGATTCTCAGCGGGAAGAAAAACTCATGGTAAAGATCCGGCTTGAGAATCTCGGTGCCTGCTACGACCAGCGCACGATCATCAGTGGTGTCACAACGGCAACCTTTGCCGGCGGCCAGGTGGTCGCGGTGGTCGGCCCCAACGCGGCGGGCAAGTCCACCCTGTTCAAACGGATGGCGGGGCTGATCGACGGTCCCGGACAGGTTGTCTTGCAGGACTCGATAAAGGGCACGCCGGGCATCTGCTACATGCCCCAGGGCCTGAATGCCAGCGCCCGGCTGACGGTGTACGAATCGGTACTGCTGGCCCGCAAACAACTGACACCGGGCTGGGTCGTCCACGATGATGAGTTGAAGTTGGTGGACGAGATACTCAGTGCGCTCGGCATCACCGAATTGTCCTTCCGCAACCTCGGTGAACTCAGCGGCGGTCAGCAACAACTGGTGTCAATCGCCCAGACATTGGTGCGCGAACCGGAAATCCTGCTGATGGACGAACCGACCAGCGCCCTCGACATGCATCGCCAGGTACAGGTGCTGAATTTCATGCGCGCACTGGCGCGCAAGCGCGAGGTCATTGTGTTCATCGCCATCCATGACTTGAATCAGGCACTACGCTTTGCCGATCAAGTGCTGGTCATCGCCGACGGCACCGCGCAAGGCAGCGGCCCGAGCAGTGAAGTGATCACCGAGCTCATGCTGCGCAACGTCTACAAGGTCGAGGCTCGGATCGAGCAATGCAGCCGCGGGCAACACCATATCCTGATCGACGATATCGTTGGTTAGAACGATCTCCCGCCTGACAAAAAACAACTGTGGGAGCGAGCCTGCTCGCGAAGGCGGCCTGACATCCGCCCTTGATGTCGACTGACACGGCCC